>DFXU01000029.1 GCA_002383285.1 Caryophanales bacterium UBA4100 | reverse complement strand
AGGGTTACTTGCTGAAGCAATTGATCACTTCTACACTAGTAAGTCTAGTTATACGGAAGAGGTCTGTACACCAGAATCCGATCGGCAATTCTGGATAACCATCTATACATTCATTATGAATCATCTTGGTGCCTATTATATATGGAATGAGGAACGAATACATCGTTGCTGCCATGAGATGTATGATGTATTCGTTGCCGCAGAGCATTATTCTTTATTCGAGGATGTTAATGACTGCTTAGAAGCCTTATCCCAGCGAGGATTACGTTTAGGTGTAATCTCTAACTTTGCACCTACACTAAGAGGTATATTAGAGGAGAAGGGGATTTCACGTTACTTCGATCCCATCATTGTTTCTACAGAAGTAGGGTTGGAAAAACCAAATCCAGCAATATTCGTATTAGCCTTGCAGGAATCGGGGCTCGATGCTAAGGATGTACTATATATTGGTGACCATGTAACCAACGATGTCTGGGCACCGCAGCAGATCGGGATGGATGCGGTGCGTATTATCCGTTATGATGCTATTCAGGCTGAAGGGATACGTTCCTTAAGAGAATTGTACACTTAAATTTTCCATTCGATGATCCAATCCAATAGAAAGGAACGTAAAGATGACCACCATACATGATTCCAAGGATCCCGCTCAGCATGAAGCTAATCTCAAAAGGCACTTTGCGCTCCGACTGAATATATTCTTCTTTAGTGCTTTCTTACTATTCTCCATCCTTGTAGTAAGACTTGCATTCTTACAGTTCGTCGAAAGTGACGCAATGAAGAAAAAAGAAGAGAGCAATAGTACGATCAGCACGCCAATCGCGCCTATCCGAGGCAATATATTCGATAGGAATGGCTTTCCAATCGCGTATACGGAATCAACGCAGTCTCTCTACTTTCGAGTTGAGCCAGGGCGAAGCAAGGAATCCGTCGTTCAGTTAGCCTATGATTTGGCTGAGCTATTCATGAAGAGTGGAGATCCAAGCAAACCACAGATTACAAGTGAAGAGATTATTAAGAAGATGGATGTCGGTTATGATCTCAATCAGAATAGTACAAAAAGCCCAGTGCTCACTTCGGTACCCCGCCGAATTAAAGAAGGATTATCACAGCGTGAGGTCGCTTATTTACTTGAGCATAAGGATGAACTAGAAGGCTTAGAGATCACAGAGGAAAGTGTTCGCAGATATGATTCCAACTCCATCGCCACGCAGTTGATTGGTTATATGAGAGAGCATTCAACGGCGAAGAATCAAGCAGCCTCCTATCTTGCTCGCTATAAAGGTGGGAATAGAGAATACACCAATGATGAATATGTAGGATTCGATGGTTTAGAATTTCTATATCAGGATGTATTGCGCGGAACGAATGGCTCGAAGACATATCCGATTAATGCCAAGGAGCAGATCGTAGGACAGGTAGAAATTAAGTTCCCACAAAAGGGACATAATCTAACCTTATCCCTGCACAAGGATGTACAGCTGATAACTGAGGAAGCAATTGTTAATCATATAGAATGGATGAAAAGTGATGAAGCCAAGCTGCTTAAGACACCTTATCAAGGTAAGAATGCAGTAGCTGGTTATGCTGTAGCTATGGAGGTGGACACTGGTCATGTTGTAGCAATGGCAAGTATGCCGGATTACGATTCCAATGTATGGCGCGGTGGAATTAACCAAACTACGCTGAATATGATAAGACAGCAGTTCGAGAACGGGACGATCAGAGAGCGAAGGCCGGATTTGGAGGTTGAAGAGATTGGGAAGCATCCTTCCTCACTCGTCCCACTAGGATCGACAATTAAACCGTTGACTGTACTTATTGGACTTAATGAGGGACTAATTACACCTCAAACTAAATATCAGGATACTGGACAATTCATCTATGGTAGAGATGAATCCAAAATTAGGAACTCAGGATCACATGCATATGGCACATTAACCCCAACAACCGCAATTCAGAAGTCATCAAACACCTTTATGTCAGCAATGATAGGAAATAAGCTATATCTAAGCAGTAGGATTGCAGAACCATTGGATATGTGGGATTCATATATGAAACAGTTTGGTCTTGGCGTTTCTACACAAAGCGGACTTCCAGGAGAGCAGAACGGTATCATAGAATATTATGAAACAGTCAAGAATTCGAGTGCCCAGGCAGCGCTGGTATTCGCATCCTTCGGACAACAAGGGAAATATACGACGCTTCAGTTAGCTCAATATATCACGATGCTAGCAAATCGAGGCAAACGACTGAAACCACAATTTGTAACCAAAATTACGGATTATGAGGATCACGTTGTGGAGGAATTCACAGAACCTATTATTCTAAATGAAATTGATTTGCCGGATGAGTATTGGGATACCATTCAGAATGGGATGATTAGTGGTGTTCAGGGTTTTGATGGTTTTCAATATGACTTCCGCAGGAAGACAGGAACCTCAGAATCAGATATTGCTGGACAGAAGCTGGATAATGCAGTATTCATAGCTTATGCTCCAGCGGAGAACCCTAAGCTAGCAGTAGCTGTCGTTGTTCCAGAGGGTGGCTTTGGCGGGCATGGAGCTGCTCCAATAGCCCGAAAAATATTCGATGCGTATGATAAGTATGTTGGACTAGTGGACGAAAAATAATATTGCTTTGTATAGCAAGATGTTTAACCGTTATAGCAAATAGCTATAGCGGTTAATTTTTTGAAATATTTGTTGCACTAGCACAACATTTTTGTGTATAATCAAAATTAAGGTACACATCAAACATTTATAGTTTGATACAACTTCCCAAAATCATTTCAACCTCATATATTTATATTTCTTAGAGAGGAGCTAACTGTGATGAATGCGATATCTGTAAAAAATTTAAATGTTTCCTATCATGGTGATGAAGCGGTGAAAAATATTAGTTTCAGCCTAGAATCAGGCAATTTAGTTGGTGTCATTGGTCCAAATGGAGCAGGGAAGTCAACCTTACTTAAGGCGTTATTAAACTTAATTCCGAAAGATAGAGGAGATATTCAGATTCTAGATCGCTCAATAAGAGATATCAGGAAGAAAATCGCCTATGTTCCTCAGCGCAGTGAAATTGATTGGGATTTTCCCATAACTGTATTGGATGCGGTCTTGATTGGAACTTATCCTAATTTGCGATTGTTCCAGCGTCCGGGGAAAAACCAGAAGGAGTTAGCTTATGAGTGCTTGGAGCAAGTAGGAATGACTTCGTATGGTAATCGTCAGATCGGTGAGCTTTCGGGTGGTCAGCAGCAGAGAGTGTTCCTAGCTAGGGCCTTGGCCCAAGAGCCGGAAATGTATTTCCTAGACGAACCATTCGTCGGTGTCGATTTAAGCAGTGAGGAGACAATTATTCGTATTCTTAAGGAGCTGCGTAATTCTGGTAAAACAGTAGTTGTTGTACATCATGACTTAACGAAGGCAAGCACTTACTTCAACAAATTAATATTATTAAATCGTGAATTGATTGGCTATGGTTCCATTGAGGAAGTGTTCCGGCCAGACCTATTAGCCAAAGCATATAAAGGTCACTTTGCCTTTATGGAGCAGATCGGGGTTGGTGTGTAATGGCATTTATAGAAGCAATTGTGAACTACGAATATATGCAGAAGGCATTAATTACTTCAATTATGGTTGGTATAATCTGTGGGGCAATCGGGTGCTTTATTATTCTTAGGGGTATGGCATTGATGGGGGATGCGATTTCACATGCTGTACTGCCAGGCGTTGCCTTGTCCTATATGCTCGGAATTAATTTCTTCTTCGGGGCTGTTGTTACTGGTGTGTTGACTGCTGTAGGAATTGGGTATGTGAGCCAGAATAGCAGAATTAAGCATGATGTATCCATTGGCATTATGTTTACCTTTGCCTTTGCTTTAGGGATTATTATGATTACCTTGATGAAGAGCAGTACGGACCTGTATCACATTCTCTTCGGTAATGTATTAGTCGTACGAACATCTGAGATGTGGGCTACATTTGCAGTTGGTGTGCTTGTACTAAGTGCGATCTATTTTTTCTATAAGGAATTGTTAGTAAGCTCCTTTGATCCAATTATGTCGGCTGCATATGGACTTCCAAATCGATTGATTCACTACGCATTAATGATTCTTCTGACGTTGGTTACTGTAGCCTCGCTCCAGACTGTGGGAATTGTGCTTGTGGTAGCTATGTTAATAACTCCTGCTGCTACCGCCTATTTACTAACGGATCGATTATGGGTCATGATTTATCTTTCAATGTGCTTTGGAGTTGTATCGGCAATTGTGGGCTTGTACTTTAGCTACACATATAATTTGGCATCAGGGGCAAGCATTGTACTCGTTGCGACGGTATTCTTCGCATTAGCGTTCATGTTCTCCCCGAAGCAAGGACTGTTATGGCGCACCTTAAAGATATCATCAGATAGGAGAATGATTCAATGAATAGGACATTTCGTATAGCGGTTATATGCTCAATAATAGCGTTCGTACTTGCAGGCTGCGGTGTAGTTGGAGGGAAGGACACTAACGAAGATAAATTACAGGTAGTTACAACCTACTCCATTATATACGATATTGTTAAGAACATTGGTGGGGATCGTGTTGATATCCACAGCTTAGCTCCAGTTGGTTCTAATCCCCATGAATACGATCCTCTTCCAGCAGATGTGGGAAAGACGACGGATGCAGATGTTGTGTTCTATAACGGACTTAATCTAGAGGCAGGAAATTCATGGTTCGATAAGCTGCTGGAGACAGCAGGCAAGAGCGGTGAAGGCGCTCCGGTATTCCGACTAAGTGAAGGAGTTGAGGTCAAGTATCTAACGACTGAAGGCAAAGAAGGGGAAGCAGATCCACATGCGTGGTTAGATATTCGTAATGGGATTAAGTATGCTAGCAATGCTAAGAATGCGTTAATTCAACTGGACCCAGAGCATGCCGATATATATGAGCAGAATGCTAGTGCATATATTGAGAAGCTAGAAAAGCTGCACACGGATGCATTGAATAAATTCAATGAGATTTCGGAGGATAAACGATTTTTAGTTACTAGTGAGGGGGCATTCAAATATTTCTCGGCCGCTTATCAATTTCAGGCAGGATATATATGGGAGATTAATGCGGAGAACCAAGGGAGTCCAGAGCAGATTAGCCAGGTGATTGACCTCATAAGAGATAAGGATGTAAGCGTACTGTTCTTAGAGACCAGTATTGATCCACGAAGTATGGAGATGGTTTCTGCTGAGACGAAAGTACCCATTGGAGGTAAGGTTTTTACTGATTCCATTGGAAAGCCCGGTGAGGATGGAGACTCTTATCTAAAGATGATGGAGTGGAATATCAAGACAATCTATGAGCAGCTCCAAAAAAATTCATGATCACTCCTAAACAGACTATGTTGATTTATATACATAGTCTGTTTATTCTTGAGAGGCTGTTTCCCATTGGTTTGTAGGGATTTCAATTCGGAATTCGGTTCCCTTACCCTCAATGCTTGAGACCTGAATTACTCCGTTGTAATATTCAATTCTCTCCTTCACGATAGATAATCCAATACCACTGTGGTGGATCATATCCTTGGTTGTATAGCCTGGTTGAAAAATGTGCTGCAGGTCATCATCTGGAATATGACGGCCTGGGTTGCGAATCGTCAGAAGCAGTTTATTATCCTTCATGGTTCCCCTGAGCTCAATCCATCGCTCATCTGCAGCTAACTGGCTTGCTTCATCCAATGCGTTATCGATCAGATTGCCAATGATCTTGACAATATCAACCGATTTAATTCCGAGTGAGACTCCGCTCAATCCGAATAATTCATAACGGAAGTCAACTTTCCTAGCAAGAGCTACTGCTATCTTGGAACGAACTAGGGCGGCAAGTGCAGGATGACCGATTTGAATGACTTCATTGATCAATTTAATCTCACCTATTAATTCCGCTGTATATTGCTGCAGCTGTTCGTATTTGCCTCTGCTGACCATCGCATGTATGACCTGAGCATGATTTAGAAAATCGTGTCGTTGACCACGGATAGTCGTGAACATCTGATTCACATCCTCAATGTGCAGCTGTTGAGATATACGGGCACCTTCATCGACGGATTGACTAATAACCCGCAATACCAATAAGACAATCATTAGGCTGAATGTACTAGCCAGGAAGATCAAGCTGAAGTAGAGTCCATTCTCGTGTGTAGGGAATATCGGCAGTAAGAAGATCAATAATAGGAATTGAACAATTAACAATAGGATCAGATAAGAAATCGTATTCTGACGTTTAGAAGATATGAATAGATGAAGTCTTTTCCCAGGATGAACCCCTTTTTTTGCCATATAAATAGTGATCGCTGTTATAATTGCATATAATGGCCATAAGGATGTCAGCAGCAATAGAGAGTTCGTTATTATGTGCTCCTGAGAGTAATGTTGAATTCTTAATATGCCAGACACGATCTCTATGATAAAGGTAATTAATAAAGCACCGACGATTAGTCGAATTCGTTCAGCGAAACGAATGGGCTTGAAGAAGATGAAGAACAGTATCGAGAATGTGATCAGAGAGCATGCAAGATATATATTAGGAGGCAAGTGAAAGAACAGCCAGTTTACAATAAGTGCTTGGGTGCATATGAAGTAGATGATACGATCCAACCATGTTCGGAAAGGGATCTTCCAGAATACAAAGCTGAATATGACTGCTATCATATAGCCTGGAAGGGACACAAACGCCAGTAAATTGATTATCCCAATGATAGAAGATAACAAGTTCTAATCCCTCCTCAACTCGCTTTCCAGAATTTGTAGTATTATGTCGAATAAGAGTAACTATACTGTATCCTTTTTTACCCTCTATGAAAAGAGTATAATGAACACCAAATAGATTATGCTGAAGGGAACATACATAAATGAACAGATATCGGATCATCGCTTTGGATATGGATGGAACATTACTTAACAGCTCAAATACAATTTCAGAGGAAAATCAATATTGGATTAAGCGTGCAGGGGAGGCGGGTATTGCTGTATGCATGGCCACTGGTAGAGGTCATGCATCGATCGTGCCATTCGTTGAGCAGCTTGGCCTTAGTTCACCGTTCGTAGCTGTGAATGGAAGTGAGGTATGGAACAATAAGGACCATCTTAATCATAGGGTATTGATGGATGTTCATTTAATTAAGGAAATGCTTAGGCTGGCTAACGCCCATGGTGTATGGTTCTACGCATATGGTTTAAATCATGTGTATAATCGCGAGAATTGGAAGGGATTCCCAACCGATGAGCAGTGGTTGAAATTCGGATATTATACAGAGAATGAGCAATTGAGGCTGAGTTTGTTACAGGAGATTAGCTCCTGGGGATTGCTAGAAATTACGAACTCAGATCCGAATAATATGGAGATGAACCCAATTGGTGTCAATAAATCATATGGAATTCGTAAACTCTGTGAGATTGTTGGGTGTGGAATGGAAGAGGTTGTAGCCATGGGTGATAGTATGAATGATATGGCTATGATTGTAGATGCAGGGCTTGGTGTTGCGATGGGGAATGCCCAAGCGGCGGTCAAGCAAGCAGCGAATGTGGTTGCTCCCACGAATGAGGAAGATGGTGTTGGATTCATTATCCGCAAATATGTGCTAGGAGAAGAACTGTGATAGAGATTATTGGGTGGTTAATTGTTATTGCGTTACTGGTTATTGGCATGATTGGTGCTGTATATCCGGTATTACCGGGTGTATTCGCGATCTATGGCGCATTTTTTGTTTATGGGCTTTTCTTCAGCTTTGAGGAATTCGGCTTCTGGTTTTGGTTCATTCAGACTGTGATCCTCTTAGTCATTATTGTTGCTGATTATGCGGTAGGCGCTTACGGTGTGAAGAAATTTGGTGGATCTCGGGCGTCGATCATAGGCAGTACCATAGGAATTATTATTGGTCCCTTCGCTATTCCAGTTGCGGGTTTAATTATTGGTCCCTTCTTGGGAGCATTTATCGGTGAGCTTATTATTGGTTCAACACCTAGGCAGGCATTGAAGGCATCGGTAGGTGCATTAATCGGATTCTTCTCTTCAACAATAATGAAAATAATGCTGCAGTTGATTATGATTGTTATCCTGATCATATGGCTTTTGTAGTTATGAAAGGTTCGGTGCAATTCAGATGAACAAAGATACATTATTAAAAGGCACCCTCATTCTTGCAGCTGCAGCCTTGGTTGCTCGTGCACTCGGAGTCGTTCAACGAATACCGCTAAAGCATCTATTAGGTGATGCAGGAATGGCGACCTATGGGATTGCCTATAATATTTATTTTGTATTACTAATTATTGCCACTGCAGGTATACCGAGTGCACTTAGTAAGCTAATTTCTGAGAGGGTTGAGCTTGGTCGGATAGAGGAAGCCAGACGAGTATACCGAGCAGCAATTGGATTCGCAATTGTTGCGGGAGTTATTATGACATTGCTGCTATTCGTGGGCGCACCACTCTATGCAGACTATAATGGCAATCCAGATTCTGCTCTTGCTATTCGGGCTCTTGCACCAGCGTTGCTGCTGTTTCCAATAATCGCGATCATGCGTGGATACTTTCAAGGACTTCAGTTTATGCTTGCAGGGGGATTATCACAAGTCATTGAACAGATTGCACGGGTAATTACAGCTGTGTTCCTAGCTTACCTCGCGCTGAAGCTGGGTTATGAACTAGAATGGGCAGTTGCAGGTGCATCCTTCGGTGGTGTAATGGGTAGTATTGGAGCTTTTATAGTTATGCTTTGGTATGCTCGTCGAATGAGATTGTCGGATACCAGTGCTGTCGGGGTAGCATCTCTACCTGGAAGGCAAATTAGCAAAGCTAAGAGCGCTGTAACACTGCTCCAAACTTATAAATTAATATTTGCGAATTCAATTCCCATCACTTTAGCAGCACTAGCTGTACCTATTGTTAACCTGCTCGATTCATCAACTGTCATTCCACTATTAACGGGAGATATCGGTCATGAGGAAGCCACAATTTCATTAGGTTTATTAACTGGACGAGCCCAATCCTTAGCGGGTATTCCCATAATTCTGTCCATTGCAGTTAGTCAAACCGTATTGCCGATTATCTCTTCGGCATATGCACGTCTAGATCATAATGAGGTAGGACGCCGCGCATCTCAGGTTATCTGGCTGTCCATCGTTATCGGACTGGGTATTGTTATAACGATGATAACAGCTGCAAGGCCACTGAATGGATTCATATTCGCGGATACGAAAGGTACGGATATTATTATCCTGCTTACAGCAGCGGCTATGCTACAGATTGTCATGATGACAACCTCATCGATACTGAATGGAATTGGTAAGATGAAGCTAGCTGCAGTGCACGTTTATATTGGGATTGGAGTTAAGATTGCTGGATTGTTCCTGCTCACTCCATTCATGGGGATGTATGGTGTTCTGACTTCGACTATACTATGTTTTGCTGTAATAATGGGGCTAAATCTTATGGTAGTATATAGGTCGATGAAGATAACCTTGTTAGGTCGTCGTTGGATTGGACTTATTGCGACTATAGTTATAAGCTTAGGTATAGGATTTGGTACAGATTGGATCGTTAGATCCTACGTACAGGGATTTTCCCGAATTCTGGAGTTTATGCTCCAGGCTTTCATAGTAGGTAGTTTATCAGGCGTAGCATATTTGGGCTTATTGTTCCTCTTCCGTATAATTAGGAAAACTGAGGTGCTCATGCTGCCAGGACCACTTCAGAAGCTGAGTAAGAAATTTGTTCGAGGCGAATAAATGATATGTGAAAGGAAGAGTGATATGAGATCAATTATATCTGAAGACCAGTTCCAAGCTGCTATCCTTGAGGATAAACCAACAGTAGCTGTATTCAAGGCTGCTTGGTGTAAGGATTGCCGCTTTATCGATCCTTTTATGCCCGAGGTACAGGCTAAGTTTGAGAATCAACTCGAATTCGTTGAGCTAGATCGTGACAATTTCCCGGATCTATGTGAACAGCTGAATATTCTTGGGATTCCTAGCTTTATTGTATTCCGACGTGGACAGGAGCTAGTGCGTTTTGTTAGTAAATTGCGTAAGACGCGTGAGGAAATCGAGCATTTTCTAGAGCAAGCTATAGCTGTATCTAAGGCACTCCCCGAGTCATAAGGTACTAACCTCCACTCATAGTTATGTAATATACCTACAAGTGGAGGGGAAGAAGTGAGCGGACGAATTGTTTCAATCGTGGATGACTATGGGTATGATAAGATGATAGTGGATCTTAACAGGCTGTGTAGTGCCAATCCCTTTCTCCAGCTATCATATATCGGTGAGAGTGTGATGGGGAAGCCAATCCCTGCCATACAGATAGGGACCGGGGATGTGAGAATTCATTATAATGCCGCCTTTCATGCTAATGAATGGATTACAAGCTTAATTGCGTTGGTTTTTCTAGAGGAATATGGGAATGCAATTCGTACAGATTCATTCATACTTGATAGGCGTGCAATAGATTTATTCAGGCGGACGACGTTATATATGGTTCCCATGGTAAATCCGGATGGTGTCGATCTTGTCCAATATGGAGTGAATGAGAGTCATCCATTCTATGAATTATTAATGCAATGGAACGAAAGCTCATGCGACTATTCACAATGGAAATCGAACATCCGTGGCGTTGATCTGAATGATCAATTTCCCGCACACTGGGAGATAGAGACGCTTCGAAGAAATCCAACTGGCCCAGGACCCAGAGATTACCCAGGTGAAGCACCATTATCCGAGCCTGAGGCAGTTGCGCTTGCTGATTTCACGAAGCATAACAACTTTCATCTTGTGATTGCTCTACATACCCAAGGAAGAGAAATATATTGGAATTATCGTGATTATGAGCCTATTCGAGCTTGCTGGATCGCGGAACAGCTTGCTGCCGTTAGTGGATATAAAGCAGTAAAGCTAACGGACAGTGATGCGGGCTATAAGGATTGGTTTATCCAAGAATTCAGACGGCCTGGCTTTACAGTTGAGGTTGGATTTGGCAGTAATCCGCTGCCTATTGGACAATTCTATGATATATATGAGGAAGCACGGACAATATTAGTGCTCGGACTTAGCTTATGTTCCCTATCGGACTAACTTATATTCTGGACTTGCTTACGATTATTTCATACAATAACGAATAGAAACTACTACGATGACGGAGCGTGAGAAGAATGAATTGTAAAATCACAAGAAGTGCTGCCAAGGTCCTGTTGAAGGAATTGGCTGAAGAAGATAATAAGGACATGAAGCTAAGAGTGATCATTACACATTCTCATGGTGATCATGCTCATTATGGCCTGGAATTGGACGAGCCCACTGAACAAGATGAGGTTATTATGACCGACAAGGATATCGAAGTTATCTTAGCGAAAGACCAGCCTTTATTAGATGGGGTTAAGATTGATTACCTATTCTTACCAGAGGAGGGGTTTGTGATCACGAATCCTTCCAAGGGCAATACGGGTGATCACTAATCAATGGCTAATGATATACGAATTTGTGATAAATGTCGGCATATGAAGATGAGAACAACGCTTGCAAGGTTAGAAAAGATCGCTCCAGACGCAGAGGTCAAGGTAGGTTGCAAGTCCTACTGTGGTCCCTGCTCTCGGTTTGCCTTTATTTTCATTAATGGTCGATACGTGACTGGAGTAACAGAAGACGAGGTCATAGAGAAGGCTCAAAAGTATGTAAAATAAGCTTTGGATTTATGGTTTGATTAATCACCGAATAACCGTCCTGAATAGCCCTAATGGCATTTAGGTCGGTTTTTTTGGTTTATCTGGAAGCTGTATCCTCAACAAATCATGGGTAGGTAACGAGAACCATAAGCGGAATATTCAGAAATCGCGACTATTGGCCAATAGCTAATGTGGCTAAACGCTTGTAAGATGTGAATTGTAAAGGACGATCAAACAAACTTCGTTGTTTCTCGACAAAGGCAAAGCTGATGAAAGTCAGTGACGCAAAGCTATAGGGACTGTAATACGGATGAAGACCGTATGATGTCAGCCAGCTACCGAAAGAGCATGGGATAAAGGTAATTTACTTTGTGACCCCGCTTTCGGTGAAAAGCGGGGTTTGTTATGCACTGGAGGTGACTTGAAATTGTAATGTTGATCAATCGGCTGAATGGAAAGGTCCTTGCGAATGATGTTCGTCGGGCTGATACCTTCTGGTCGAGATTTATTGGATTAATGTTTACCTCAGTACTTAGTCCGGGCGCAGCATTACACATACTTCCATGTCAGTCGATACATACATTTTTCATGAGATATTCAATCGATGTATTGTATCTCGATAGCAACCACAAGGTGATTGCTGTAGAAAAGAATGTTAGACCAGGTAAATTTGGTCGGATCCACCGTAAAGCAGCTTCTGTTATAGAACTACCCATTGGGATCATTTCTGAAACAGAAACCGAAATTGGACAAGAAGTTCAATTTCAGAACCACCAAATATGAATGAAAAGGGGAAATGAATCATGTTGAACAAATTAAGAGGTCTTGTTGTAGAAGAGAAGGGTCAAGGCATGACAGAGTATGGATTGGTTTTGGGAATTATTGCTATTGCTGTAGTTGCGGTTATTGTAACTTTGAGGGATGAAATTGTAGAACTTTACCAATTAGCTGAAACTGCCCTCACAACACGCACTCCATAGACCCATAAAGGGAAGAACAAGCAAGGGGTCATACGTTTTCGAACGTACGACCCTTTTTTAATCCTCGAAGGTGGGTTGATGATCAGATGGACATTGGAATTCTATCAATAATAACGCTGTCTATAGCCTTGATCATCAGCGTAATTACGGATATAAGGAGTAGGAAAATTTATAATTTTGTTGTTTTTCCTGGTATTATCTTTGCATTTGTTTTCCAAATATCGTCTTCTGGAATAAGTGGTGCCCTCGAAGCGCTTGCTGGATTCGCAGTTGGCTTGGGTCTGCTTCTCATACCGTATCTCTTAGGGGGGATGGGGGCGGGAGACGTTAAGCTGCTAGCTATGGTTGGGGCATTTAAAGGCACAATTTTCGTTCTAGTCGCCGCAGTCTATATGGCTATAATTGGAGCTGTGTTAGCGGTACTTGTTCTAGTATTTCGTAAGGGTTGTCTTAACCGAATAAAAATAATTGCTTATCTAATATACGGATTAAAGAATGGTATTATTGTGCCGATAGATTTCCGTGGAACCTTTCCTTCGGAAGGTACTCCTTATGGAGTAGCAATTGCTGTTGGAGCTCTTTGCGGATTATTGTTCTTCTAAGCTATAGTGCATTCTAGAGTGGGGGTCTNNTTCATCTCTCATGAGAGAGGGCAATCGTTGGTCGAATTTGCATTGCTGCTGCCTTTGTTACTCTATCTAATTTGTGGAATTATAGATTTTGGCAGAGTGATGTACACGCATATGCAATTAAATTTAGTAACCCAGGAGGCTGTTCGTCTCAGCGGTCTGGGAAGAAGTGATGCAGACATAAGACAGTATACAATGGATCATGTCGTAAACCCATCCAAGGTGACAGTAACGATATCTCCATCGGATACAGCTCGTAATTCAGGAGATTATGTTAAGGTTCGTCTGGAGGAGCAGATCGAATACATCACACCGCTAATGTCGAATGTATTACCCTCTCCCTATCGTGTCGTCACGGAATCAACAATTCGAGTGGAATAAACCGATGGGGGTATGGTTATGGTGCATAAGTATGATAAGACATTGTTAGTTAATAGGTTGAAAGCTATCGTTAGTAGGCAACAGGGTAGCTCTATTGTGCTAGTTGGACTTGCTATGGCAGGCTTAATGGCTATGGCTGGATTAGTAGTTGACATGGGTGGGGTATATGTAGCGCAAACTCAGCTTCAGAAAGCTGCGAATGCTGCCGCTCTGTCAGGGGCTCAGGAGCTAACTTATAATGAAACGGCGGTAAGGAATATTGTCAGTGAAGTTCTTACTCAGCATGGAGAAGCGGGAAGCCTTATGGAGCAACAGGTGGAGATGGAGCGTAAGGTATCCATTCGACTGCAGCGTCAAGTTACATTGGTATTCTCAGAATTATTCGGTTGGGATGAAGTGCCAGTAAAGGCCAGAGCGACCGCTGTCATAGAAAGCATGGGCAGGGCAACTGGCGTAGCTCCTCTTGGAATTGATGATTCCATTCCGTTAATCATTGGTCAGGAATACAGGTTAAAGGTTGATGAGACCGGCGTTGACACAGGCAATTTTGGTATTCTTGCTCTGGGTGGTTCTGGATCAAGTACCTATGAGATGAACTTGAAATACGGATATCAGAATGAGATTAAGGTAGGATCCATTATCGATACTCAAACTGGTAATGTGGTCGGTAAGACAAAAGTAGGTGTACAGGAAAGGATCAATAATTGTCCCTATCCAGTAGGTGAAACGCATCATAGAGATTGCGAAAGAGTCATATTAATTCCCGTTTATACACCCTACAATGTCGAATCTAATCAAGTGAAGCAAGTCAAGATTACCGGTTTTGCCTATTTTTACATATCCGCACCAATGGACGATCACGATAAAACGATTAGAGGCTTCTTCTTCAAACGCGCAGGGACTGGATTTAATGAACCTAATGTAAGCAATAACGGGGCATATGCTATTAGATTAACAGAGTAAGTATAAGCCTCCTTGCTACTTGGCAACACAATGGATATATCAGTCAGTTTATTATACTAGGTAGGTGTAGGTATGAAATCGAAGATTATTATGCTGCTAGCCATTGTGATGGGATTAATCACGACATTCTTGTTCTATAACTACGTTAGCAATATCAAGGGGACGCCAGCATCGGAAATGAAAACCATAGAGACGCTTGTCGCGGCTCGAGATATTAAGAAGAATGAGTTGATTTCACAGGATATGCTGGAGATGGTCCAGGTAATGGATAACGGATTGTACAGTAATGCTATCCGTGATTCAGCTAATCTGAACGGGAAATATGCATTGGCAGATATCGCAAAGGGTGAGCCATTCCTACCACATCGTGTATTGGGGACACAGGAAGAGAAGCTATTCGTATCTAGGAAGATCGAAGAGGGATACCGTGGAGTATCGATCGGAGTCAATCATGTCCAATCCGTCTCTAATCTGATCGAGCCTGAAGATTATGTAGATGTGATCTTTACAAAGCTTGGAGAGCGCGATTTAGGTACTGTAACTGCCTCGAAAATACTAGTTGAACGTGCTAGAGTGTTGGCGGTTGGTCGCAGAATGGTAGAGACGGTCGAAGGAGATCTTGTTGTTGAGTATAGCTCGGCAACGTTGGAGCTGAAGTCTCCAGAAACCGTGAAGCTAGTTAACGCAGCGAACGACGGAATCTTAACATTAACATTGCATAGTCGTATTAAGACAGAATAACTAGGAGGGACAACAATGAATGATACATCTGTGCAAGGAAGCGGGGTGAGTAAAAAGCGTGGAGAGATGATCGCTATGTGCAGCGCTAAGGGAGGTGTGGGAAAAACTGTATTAGCGGTTAATCTTGCGGTTGCCCTAGCTAAGAATAATATCCAAGTTAATGTTATGGATGGCAGCTATCAATTTGGTGATGTCTGTATGGCAATGGATCTATATCCAACCTTCTCCATCAAGGATGTGGTGGAACAGCTATCGACACTAGATGACTTCGCTCTAACAGGCTTTCTCGTACATCACAGCAGTGGTGTAAAAGTATTGCCGGCACCAGAACGACCCGAATATGCCGATCTAATACTACCGCCAGCGGTTGAACGGATATGTGATCTGTTGCTGGCTAGACATGATTATATGATTGTCGATACAGGGGTAGGACTTCAGGAGAGAAGCTTGCAGCTCATCGAAAAGGCTGATCAGGTATTCGTGGTAACTAATCTGGAAATGGCCACAATTAAGAACACCAAGATGATGTTAGAGACTCTTGAGCTGCTGGGCTTGAAGAATAAGGTGAAGGTGATTGTCAATCGCTCGACGATGGAGAGTGTTATACAAGCATCGGATGTTGCTGATATTCTCGGAGAGGACACACCTATATTCATCCCGAATCAATTCCAAATTGTATCTCAATCAATCAATGTAGGTATTCCATTCGTTATGAATCATGGGAAAACTGATGTTGCTAAGGCAATATTCAAGCTAGCCGAGCAGATGATTTCCCGACGTGAAATCACGTTATTCAAGCCGAAGGCTTCATCTCTCTTGCAATCGCTATTCCACAAGACCAAGACGACTTAGGATGAGGTGATGATATTGAGTTTACTCGGAAAAATCCAGGCTCGTACTGGTGAAGATGTAATAGATGCTAAAGCTGCAGACGGAGTGATTGATGAACAATCGACATCAGGCGTAGCTATGCAGCCCAAGCCAATTAAGAAGGATCTGGTTGCTTCATTCCGAGATCTAAAGCGGAATGATTCGCCTCCCAAGCAAGGTGCAGGTTCATCGAGGATGAGCAAGCACCAAGAGTTGAAAAATCGTCTGCACAAATTGATCTTGTCCGTTATGAAGGATGAGGATGTAGAAGCGATTATTCCGAAGATTGATGCGATGGCTGTAGAGATCATTAAAGAGGATGAGTCCTTCCGAGGAACGATCGATCGCAAGAAGGTCGTCGATGAGCTCATTAATGACCTAGCAGGATTCGGCCCTATAAATCCGCTTCTTATGGATCCTGATGTTTCCGAGGTTATGGTGAATGGCCCCAATTTAGTTTATGTAGAGCGTAATGGGAAGATTGAGATGACGCATGTGCAATTTCGGGATGATGAGCATGTCATGAATGTCATCGATAAGATCGTCTCACCTATCGGACGTCGGGTAGACGAGTCTAGCCCGATGGTAGATGCACGTTTACCCGACGGCTCTCGTGTGAATATTATTATCCCGCCCTTGGCTCTGAATGGTCCAACGATAACAATTCGTAAATTTTCCAAGGATCCTTATACCATTGACGATCTAGTTAGGTTTGGGACGGTAAATCAGGAGATGGCTATATTCCTTGAAGCCTGTGTAAAGGCTAGATTGAATATCTTCGTAAGTGGAGGTACTGGCTCTGGTAAAACAACAACGCTAAATGTTCTATCTTCATTCATACCAAGTGATGAGCGAATCGTAACCATTGAGGATGCCGCGGAGCTACAGCTATGGCAGGATCATGTCGTTTCCCTTGAATCCAGACCAACGAATATCGAAGGAAAAGGCGGCATTACAATTCGAGATCTTGTAAGGAATTCACTGAGAATGAGACCAGAGCGTATTGTCATTGGTGAGGTTCGAGGTGGAGAAGCACTTGATATGCTTCAAGCGATGAATACAGGCCATGATGGATCATTGGCAACGGGGCACTCTAACAGTCCCCGAGATATGATCGCCCGGTTAGAGACGATGGTTCTCATGGCAGGAATTGAATTACCCGTTAAGGCTATTCGAGAACAGATTGCTGGTGCAATCGATCTAATTATCCAACAATCTAGGCTGAAGGATGGGTCACGACGAATAACCAATATTACGGAAGTGCTTGGTTTAGAGGGAGATGTTATTGTTCTGCAGGATATATTCATCTATCGGCAGGAGGGAATTAATTCAGATGGGAAGATTGTTGGTAAATTAGTTCCAACTGGCGTTCGTCCTAAATTCTATGAACGATTTGAAGTCTCAGGCATTCACATCCCAGCAACTGTCTTTATTGAGCGGGAGGAATGGACTTAATGATATGGCTGCTGTTAATTTTGTTTTTATTGTCCGCTTTTTTATTTTTCTATTCTGTGTTCTATCGTTTATTTATGTCAGATAAGAGGCTGGACAAACGAAGGGCTTACTACTTGAAAGAAAATGATCAGAAACGATTGAATCATAAGTCATTTAATCTATTAGTGCAATTACAGGTATATAAGCAGATCGTGCGACAACGTGTGGTTAGTAAGAAGAAGAATGAAAAGCTGGAAATCATGCTAAATCGAGCTGGTCTACTACTGAAGCCAGAAGAGTTTGTGATGTTCCAGTGGATTGCAATGACGCTTAGCGGTGGCATTATGTACGCATTGACTGAGCGAGTATTCTTCCTAGCTCTTGGCTGTACAATGGGCTTCATAGCCCCAAGAATGATCGTACGTCGCAAACAGCAGCAGAGGCTCTCACGCTTTAATGACGGATTACCAGACCTCATAACGACCGTAATAGGGTCGCTCAGAGCAGGCTTCAGCTTCATTCAGTCATTGAAGGCAGTAACTGAGGAGGCAGATTCCCCGATTAAAGAAGAAATTGACCTAGTGCTAAAGGAAATGCAATATGGTAGAACGATTGAAGACGCTTTACAACAATTGAAGGAACGAATTCCCAGTGAGGATCTCGAGCTAATGATTCAAGCGATCCTTATCCAGAAGCAGGTTGGAGGTAATTTAGCAACTGTATTGGAAACGATCGTTCAGACAATCCGTGAACGTAATAAAATTCATCGACAAATTCATACATTGACAGCACAAGGGAGATTATCTGGCACAATAATTGGTCTATTGCCTGTTGTAATAGCCATCTTCCTCTATTTAATTGATTCTGAGTACATGGGCAAATTTTTTGCCCATCCAATTGGCATGGTGATGATTGGGGCTGGCTTGCTATCAGGCACAATCGGTTTTATTCTTATTCGCAAAACAACAACAATCGAGGTGTAGATAATGGTATTTGCAACCTTTTTTTTCACTGTGATGTTATTCGTATATGCGTTCTATAAATTCACAGAAGAACGCAGAATAAAGATAAGAAAGCGCTTAGGGCTGCATGTGGAAGGGAGCAGAGGGCTATCTAATGATGTCGTAGTTGATCAGAAGAATGCTGCGGCGATAAATCGTGTCGCTATCATCATGCTCAGATGGTTCAAGCGGTTCTTGAACCGCAGTTTGCCTGGCTCTAAGGAAGCACAGATCGAAATCAAGTTACTTCGAGCTGGCAGACCGTTGAATATGTCGCCTGTAGACTATCGTTTATTGCAAACAGTCCTATTTGTAATACTGCCTATCTTATTTGGCGCATATGCTTATCTACTAAATATGGGAACTTCAGGCATGGTCATATTGGCTATTCTCGGTGTTGTCTTCGCGTCGGTCGGACCTCATTATTATTTACGACAAAAGGCTAAAAAACGCAGTAGGCTGGCTTTAAGGGAATTACCAGACATTCTAGATTTATTAACCGTCAGTCTAGAGGCAGGGCTTGGATTCGACTCTGCACTTGGTAAGTTGATCTCCAAGAAGCACGGTATCGTTACTTCTGAATTTCAACGCTGCCTCGAAGAGATACGACTAGGGAGGACACGACGAGAAGCGTTGACAGGAGTTAAAGAACGCTTAGATTTCGATGAAATACGAGCACTTATTAGTGGGATATTACAAGCAGAAAAGCTAGGAATCGGGATGGTCCAGGTCATGCGTGTTCAATCAGAGGAGGTACGCGATCAACGTAGGCAAAGGGCCGAGGAGGCAGCGATGAAGGCTCCGATAAAAATGTTATTTCCTCTCGTAATATTCATTTTCCCCTGCTTATTCATCGTACTGCTAGGACCTGTTGCAGTTGAGTTTATTATTAATTTCTAATCGACAATAAGTATAAGAAGAAGCTACCCCTCATTATGAAGGGTTAGCTTCTTCTTATACTTAAGCTACTTTATAATCAAGCTACTTTGGAATATTCAAGCTGCCGATAGATTGTAAATCACTGATCGTATGAGCTTTAATCATACGATTGGACAATGTATAGAGTGTATCATCCATATACAGTATTCTTCGAACATTCTTATCGCCATCATACCAATATTGCCCCGCTTTACTTAATTCATCGTCAGAGATATGTGTGATTCTACCCTTTAATGTAAAGCCATTAGCGATATCGATGTTATAAACGTATGCACCTTGATATGTGAATTGACCATAGTCCAGTGGCATAGAATCAGCTGCAGCAGTTGGTTGTACTTCATACAGCTCAACTGGGAACGCCATTAGGTTTTTCGCTTTGGAGAACAGTAGGGCTTTATGGTTATACAACAGCTCTGAATGAGTGCCACGATCACCGATCTTCAAGGTGTGCAGCTCTTTGGGATTCGTGACGTCAGTTACATCGAACATTGCGACCTTCATGCCGAGATAATAGGCTGTTGTATTGACGATATTCCCTTTCTCATCTTTATTAGCTTGCTCAATCGTGTCTTTACCGAAGCCAATCAAGTGGTTCTCATCATAAGGATGCAGGTAATCACTATATCCGGGTATCTTCAAAGCCCCAAGGATATTCGGATTAGTAGGATCCGCAACATCGATTACAAACAGGGGATCAACAGACTTGAAGGTAACCATATATGCGCGGTCGCCCATGAATCGAACAGAGTAGATTCTTTCGCCGGGAGCAATATTCTCTATCTTCCCAATTGTATCGAGTGAATCGTTAAGCACATATAGATTGTTCTTCGATGTTAATTCATCTGTTCTCCACATCTCGCCAGACGTTGTTGCTATTCGGAAGCTGCCCTTATGCTCATCCATCGAGAATTGATTTAATATTGTTCCTGGAACATCGCCTTCTGCCATATAAGTCACTGTGCCTGCGGATAAAGCAAACTTGTATACCGCGGTCTTCGTAGACTGTGGTCTGTATCTAGGCATTATCATATCTACTGTTGAACCATCCAGAGAAGGATTAACATCTGCAGCTGGTTGCTCAGGAGCAGCTTCATATTGTGTAACTGCTACATAAAGATGTTCTGTAGAAGCGTAGATATTCTGACCTGATCCAAGGTATGCTTTTACATCCATAGGCTGACTATGATCTTCGAGATTTACACCACCAACTAACATGTAATTAGGTTCGATGGATTCTGGGAAATAGCGAATGTCATCGTAGCTAATCGGCACCATCTTGTCACTAGCCGTAGAGTCCTTAAACATTGGCGCTGGCAGCTCAGTCTGCTCATTCATCATATAGTAATAATCCATATACTTATTGCTTATCAGATATAAGCTTGAGCCAATCTTCCTTGAGGACAAATAGTTTCCCTCAATCTCGACCTCACGAGCTTGGTTAGGCGCGGATCTGTCGCTTATATCATAGATGATGGCTTTGGTCATGTAGACCATAGGTTCACTAGGATAAGTCATCATTCTCTTCTGTTCTAACTTAGATATCTCGTCCTTCTTGTTAAGTGAGTTAGAATTGCTTGACCCGATAACGATGAGCTGATCATCCTCTACGTAAAGCTCCATTGGGGCAAACCCACTATTGGCAAAAGGTAGAGCACTGACAATCGTCATCTGATCAGCTGGATAGGCACGAGTGATGACGACCTTATGATCAATAACCTGATAGATGTAAGTACCATCAGTCTTGACCACATCGGATTCATCAACGCCTTGCACTTGTATATTAGTCGAGGAGGCTTCAGATGCACCGGCTGCAGAGTCTGTAGCAGACTCTGCAGCTGGCGCTGAGGACTCGGTTTGTTTAGCTTCAGTCATCGCTGTTGTACTATCCATCAGCGTTTCGCTATTTCCATACATTCTTTGATTAGAGCTGACCATCTCGCTAACCAGAGATTGAAGATGCTCATATGACCCAACCCGTGGAAGCTCCTCTTCCGGGTAGTATACAGCAGCAGTTCGAGTTGCGGCGTGCCACTTGACTACGGCTCCGAATGATTCATTCATCCACCTTAGGGATACATATATCTTACTATTGATCAATAAGACGGGATTAGCAATTTGGACCTCTGTGCCATTCGTCCAGCCTATAGAATCGTTGACCTTGACCTTGACTGTCGATTGATTATGTGTTGCTGTAACCATTTTAGAGGAGTCATCCCAATGAACTGTTGCACCTAGAGCAGTAAGTAGACTCCGGATAGGAACATACGTAACGCCATCCCTTAATACCGGTTGGGCATCAAGCTTTAGTGGCTTACCATTAAGCAATAATGAAACTACATTCGTGTCACCTGTAGTGGCTGAACTAGCAGTTAAAGCTTGTGGAATAATTAGTAGTGAGCATAACATAATGGTTAGTAGTGTCCTTCTCATAACTGTACCCCCTATTCATTAATCGATAATATTCCGATAGTTCTTATACCATATTTGACGACGTGATCTAGAAGAATGTTACAATCCATGGATAAATAATCTGGAAAAGTTTAAAATGAAGAAAGCACGATTCGAGAGGAGATTTATTAATGAATGCGGAGCAGTATGTAGAAAGTTTGATACAGGATGATCCATTATTAGAGAAAGTAAAAGAGGGCATTCGCCAAGAAGGGATGCCGGAAATCTCAATAGCACCAGGCTATGGTCAATTACTAACACTACTGGTGAGAATGACGAAAGCTAAGCGCATACTTGAAATTGGTGCCTTGGGTGGTTACAGCGGGATTTGTCTGGCTAGGGGATTAAGTGAAGGAGGCAAACTAATTTCGCTTGATATGAATGCACAATTCGCTTCTGTAGCTAAGCGTCATCTAGTCATGGCTGAGTTAGGACACCTCGTAGAATATCGAATTGGTGATGCTTCTGCGAGCTTACAGAAGCTTACAGAAGAGGGGGCTTTATTCGATTTGGTGTTCATTGATGCGGATAAGGGTGGTTATCCACATTATCTGGAGAAGGCAATTGAGATGGCGACTTCAGGCACAGTGATCGTTGGCGATAATACACTTATGCATGGAAAATCGATGAACCCAGACGCGAATTCACCATCCGTATTGGCAATGAGGCAATTTAATGAAACAATGACATCTGACCCGAGGCTAGAAGGGATGATTATCCCCGCTTACGACGGTCTGGCAATTGCCAGAGTCAGATAGTTAATCTTGATGCCGATCTAACTTTCCCCCAATAAGCGGTGAGGATTGCAGCGAACAGTCCAATAATAGCGCCGAATGTGAAGCCACCGGTGAGCCCGAAGGATTCGTTAAGCCAGCCTGCGATGAAAGGGCCGCCGAACATGCCAGCAGCGTACACTGATTGATAGAATCCCATCGCTGTTGCTCGTTTATCATTGTCAACGGATTGAATCGATAATCCCATTAAGAGAGGCAGGTGTAGTCCTTGTGCGAATCCGTTAATCGCTTGTGTTAATAAGAGTAGCGGCAGACTTTGCTGGAGAGGGATTAATGCCGTGCATAATCCACTAATAATAAAGCCTGTAATGATTGTTGGCCATATTCCATAACGTGGAGCTATTTTCTTACCAGTAATTAGAGCTGAGAATGCATGAGGAATCATAAAAGCAATTACCAATATACTTAAGTATAATTTATCTGCTCCAATGGACACGGCATAGGAAGGTGTAAAGCCGAACATGGTAATGAACAGAACACTGTGTGCTAGAATACTGAGGACGGATACTTTGAGCAATATAGGACTAGCGATTTCTGAAGGAATATCACGGAATTTCATCGGCGGCCGATATGCACCTTCCTTGGATTCATAGACGAACCAGCAGATTCCTCCGCCAATTAATGNNGCTGCGATCCCACTGATTCCCATACCGAATAGTTGACCGGCTACTGTTGCGAAGCTGATAGTACCCATGGCCTTAGTTGCCTCACTTCCTACATAATAGGAAGCATACAATACTGTAAATGCAACCCACGCTGAAGCTGAGATCCCCGTCATTGCCCTAGCAGCTGTAACGCCGGCGAAGC
>DFXU01000030.1 GCA_002383285.1 Caryophanales bacterium UBA4100 | reverse complement strand
CAAGCAGGATATCGGAGTATTGAGCGCGATCGCCTGTGGTTTGTTCATCGCAGCTATCGTCTCCTATCGAAAGGCGGGTTATCATGAATAGTTTATGGATCGCGGTTAATATCATTAGACGGATGATCGGTAATCGTAAAGGGTTTCTATTCTTAATTATTATTCCTGTAATCGTAATTTCATTTATAACAATGCTGTTTAGCTCTGGCTCCAGTGAATCCATGCAGATCGCTTATGTGAATTCAGACCAGGGGGAATTAGGAGAGCACACGATCGAGGAGCTTCAGTACATCGGTAAATACCGAATGTTGAAGCTTCAGAACGAAGAGCAGATCAAGGAGCAATTGATTTCCAGAGCAATTGGGGCTGCCTTCGTAATCCCAGCGTCATACACCGAGCAGGTTCAGAACGGTAAGGTGGATCCTATTACGCTATATCGTCTGAATGAAACCGTACAAAGCTTTACCTTACAGAAGAATCTAGAGAATCTCACACGGCAATGGGCTCAAGCTTCTCAGGCTGTATTGGCCGGTCTACAATCAAACTCAGCTACTATTGTACAACCGGATCAGACGAAACAAGTACAGCTAGATGAGCTTTACAGTCAACTAAAGCAGCATCAAATTAGCGTAAAAACAACAGAACTAGATTCACCCAATAGTGTGGGATTAACCACGATTGTCGGATTTATGCTCCTGTTTCTTATGGGATCCATCAGCAGCGCTGTTACTGCTATCGTAGAAGATCGCAGCTTGAATACGATGGCGCGAATCTACACAGCTCCAGTCCGGGCTTATGAAATCGCTGCAGGAAATTTCATCGGCAGCTTCGGTGTCGGCATGCTGCAAGTTATACTAACACTCTTAACTACAACATACTTGCTTGGATATGATTATGGTGTTGGATTTGGACCGCTATTCGTTATGCTAACATTATTCATGCTAGCATCAATGGGAATTGCCACTGCCGTGGCAGGAGCAGTTAAGTCGCCCAATCAAGTGTCCATCATTAACAATCTAATCGTTACTCCGACCTGCATGATTGGCGGCTGCTTCTGGCCTTTAAGCATTATGCCTGATTTTATGCAGAAGATTGCTAACTTTGTCCCCCAGAAGTGGACGCTCGAGGCTGTTACGAATATGGCCGCTGGCGACACGCTCTGGCAGATGGGTATGCCGGTGATCATCTTGATATTGTTCGCTGCTATATTCTTATCGTTTGGTGCAGTGATCCTAAAGCCTGCCGAACGCTGAATTAATTGATTGACTTTAATGTTCATATCATCTTAAAAATCAGAAGACGATATTCCTCTATATTCCTCTTGTCCATGGTCAGTGGGACAAGGGGGTATCGTTCCTCTGTGCATTATAATTATTACATTTACATTACAAATCTAGGCTGCTTATTGACGAGCGCTTGTTTACATAATACGATAATAGAACACAACTCAACCAAGACTGCTCATCATCGATCGGACGTGACATCATGAGAAATGATATCTTGCCAGCATTGATCACTAGTAGAGAGAGCGCTTACAATCATCCCCTCCCATCAATAAGTACCCGTCGTAATCGGGGCATGTTCACTCGTGTTCTCTGGGTGATCGCTTCATTGATTGGATTATCCCTGCTCTTAACGTTATCCTACCTATACTATTATGCATGGACTTTCACACATCCGAAGATTGATCCGCTATTCTCAAATCCGATGGCTGCCTATCAGCTTTCCTATTCGAATATTGAATTCCTTAGCATGGACAACAACTCACATATGAACGGATGGTATATTCCGTCAGCCACTTCATTATCTACTGCCTCGAAGAAGACTGTTATATTCTCCCATGGTTATGCGGGTAATCGCGAGGAAATTTGGGTGCCTTTATATGATTTAGCACAAGCATTACACTTACATAACTATAATGTTCTCATGTTCGATTACGGCTATGTGAATCGCGATCAGAACCCTTCTCGAGTCGTGACCGCAGGTGTCAGAGAGGCGGGTGAATTGCTAGGTGCTGTTCGATATGCCAAGCAGCTAGGTGCTGAGCAAATATATATTTGGGGCTTCTCGATGGGGGCAGGCACGGCATTACAAGCTGCACTACAGCACTCAGAGGTTGACGGTATGATATTAGACAGCACCTTCCTTCTACAACCGAATGTGCTTGAGCATATCGTCCCTAACTATTACCCTCACATTAGCAAAATATTCTTACCTGTGGTAGACTCCCTCCTACCTTTCACTGGTGGTGTAAAGCTTAGTCGTATCCCCTATGATCAGGTAAATTCGACCAACTATTCTATTCCATTATTCATGATTCATGGGCTCAAGGACACGCAAGCACCTTTTACGATCACTACTCAAATTTTCGAACAGCAAACCCATCCTAGGTCTGAGCTATGGCTGCCACCTGATCGCGGTCACGAGATGACATACCGATTCCAGTCAGAGGAGTATGTGGAACGAGCATTATCCTTTCTTAACCAAATATCACAATCTGCACACTGACCAGCCCAGTCTGAATACGATGGGGATATACGCCTATAGCTTAAGCTTCAGAAGCAGGGTGAATATCAATAACTCGTCGGAGGTACAATCATGGGCATTACAGAAGAAGTTCGATTAATGAACCATCAACATCAGGAACACACTCGTAGTATTCGCTTGGCTGTCCCACAGCTCGAGCCACCATTCGTTAAGCTATTGGAGGAATGGGAGGCCGCATTCGCCGAAGCTGCTGAAGCAGCCAATTCAGATGATATAGACGAGCATTACCATCGACTCATAAGCGAGCAATCCAAGGCGTTCACAGCCCATCTTGTTCAACTGAGAAATGACTCTTTAGCAATCACAGCTAATCAAGATGCCTGTACACACATAGACCAGATTATTCAAGGCTCCCCCTTGTCCCCCTCGCACTCGGACGCAATAACGCACAGACAGAAAGCCTCCCGTACATCTAGCAATAATGCCTCCCTTACTAGTGAAGGAACTTGGAGCGAGCACCTTGCGATGGACCAGACGAAGCCTGTACCGATTGGCGGACATACACTACCTCCGCTTCCATATCCATACAAAGCGCTCGAGCCTCATATTGACGAACAGACCATGCGGCTTCATCATGATAAGCATCATCAGAGTTATGTGGATGGATTGAATACAGCAGAGAAGAAGCTTGCAGAAGCAAGGGAAAAGGATAATTTCGACTTAATTAAGCATTGGGAGCGTGAAGCAGCCTTCCATGGTGCGGGACATTATCTGCACACCATATTCTGGAACATCATGAGCCCCAAAGGGGGAAGCATACCTAGTGGTGCGATAGCCGAACAAATCAGCAACGATTTTGGAAGCATCGACGCCTTCAAGCGGCAATTTGCACAGGCTGCAGAGAAGGTCGAGGGAGGCGGTTGGGCCATACTCGTCTGGAGTCCAAGAAGTCATCGATTGGAAATTCTTCAGGCAGAGAAGCATCAGAATTTATCCCAATGGGATGTCATACCACTTCTTGTATTAGATGTGTGGGAGCATTCTTATTATTTGAAATATCAGAATAAACGTGCTGACTATATTAAAGCTTGGTGGAATGTGGTCAATTGGGCTCATGTGAATGAGCGGTTCGAGCAAGCGAGGAAGCTGAAGTGGGTACCTTATTAATATGAATCATTAAATAAGACATGTGGCATGCTATAGAAGTAAAAACCTTACTGGAGGCGGGAGGCGATAACCACATGACTAAGAATAGGAATGCAGATAGCGATAATGAAGGTCGGGAGCGCCTAGAGGTCGATATTGATCGTATGGTCAATGAAGGCCTGGGAGGCGGACTAGTGGCAGAGGATGAGAATGGATTAATCGAAGATACAACAACGGATACGTTGAATAAAGTAGGATCGATTGTAGAGGAAAACTCTTGTACAGATACCTAGTCAACAGGCATTTACAATCAAGGAAACCCACATATCTGTCCTAATGAAGGATAGATATGTGGGTTCATGGGTATCTCAAGTATTATTCCTTGATCAGCGATAGAAATTCCGAGCGCAGTGCAGCATCCTTACGGAAAAAACCGCGAACTGCTGATGTGACCGTACTGCTGCCAGGCTTCTTCACACCCCGTGCGCACATGCACATGTGTTCTCCTGTAACAACCACCATCACACCGTGCGGCTTCAATTCACTCTCCAGAATATCTGCAATCTGGGAGGTGATCCGTTCCTGGACCTGCAACTTGCGTGTAACCGCCTCAACTAAACGAGCGAATTTACTTAAGCCAGCTATCTTGCCGCTTGGGATATAACCAATATGCACCTTGCCGAAGAAGGTCGCCATATGATGCTCACATTGACTATAGTAGATAATATCCTTAATAATAACCAATTCTTCATGCTGCTCATCGAAGGTGATTCCTATAACCTCGGGTGCATTCACACCATATCCAGAGAAAATTTCCTCATACATGCGAGTTACACGCGCAGGTGTCTCTATTAGACCTTCACGATCGGGGTCCTCTCCAATGAGACGAAGAATTTCTCTGATATGCTCTTCGATTAGATGTCTATTCTCCGCTACTAATTTATTCGAATAATCCTTGACTCCTGCCATAACTCACCCTCCCATCCATCAACTATAATATAATATCGTTATTTGAATTTCTTATTCTTCATCATTTGTTGAGCTTTGCTCAGCTGCTTGTTGTTGAGATTATAACCCATCTGCTTAGCCATTTGCTGAAGCATCTCTGGATTATTCTGCATGTTCTCCATCTGCTTGCGGAAGTAATAAATACCGATAAAGAATCCTCCCACAAGACCAACAATCAAGGTAACCACAGGAATTACAATATCTAACCACATTCTTTATTCACTCCTATTATTCATAGATTGATTCCATTGTCGTGCACATATAATAGCATGTCCAGTAAGCAAGCACAATCACCCTTACTACTTAGAGTTAGAATTCAACTATTGCGCAATTGATTTATTCATGACATCATTTATGTAGATTTGTAACTATGGCTAATCTCAAGGATGATGTCCGAATGAAGCTCAGCAGGTTCATGAACTCTTTCTTTAATCAGCTCACATTAAAGCGTCGAATCGTTTTTATATTTGGGGCTGGGACATTAATCCCATTCCTATGCACTGCCTTCATCTCCTACAACGCGATGTCTTCTATTCTTACAAGTAAGCTAGACTCTGGAATACGCAGTAATTTAGTACAGGTTCAACAGTCATTAGAGAATACGATAAGTAATTTAAATCACATTTCACAACAGCTTGCGTTCCCTGGTAATGTCGCTAATAAGCTGGAAGAGTATTTGAGATCGGATCATCCCTTTGATCGTTCTCAATTATATGAAGAGATTAAATCCGAGTTGAATGTTATTACCTTTACGAACCCAAGCGCTGGTTTAACAATGTATTATTTTGCCAATGACGACACGATCCTCTTCGAGAACTCTATCGTAAAGAACAACTTTTCTCTTGATCAATTACCCATGCTTGCTGAATATTTCAAGATTGGTTATTATGGCCCCCACATTAGTAATGCACGCTATAATGATCAGTTTGTCTTATCTGCATTGCGAAAGATCGATTTCCCCGAGCGAGATGATGTATATGTTTATATTGAATCTGGTTTTAAATGGACACAGAATATACTTGCTAAAGAAGAACAAACAGGGATGAGGTATTCTCATCTGATTCTAGACAATTCTGGTAGGGTTGCATATAGTGAGCTCGATTCGCAATTCCCTATTAATTCCCAGTTTCCTATCGCACAAGCTCAAGGATTAACCGATGAGTTCTACTGGTTCAAGGAAGTGAGCAATCAAGGCTGGAGTCTGGTATCGTTAGTGCCTAATAATGACTATAACAAAGAGAAGAATACTTGGATGATTCAGATGATCTATTTGTTCGTGTTATTCGGAGTGCTCAGTGTTCTCTTCGCTTGGATGCTGTGGAAGATGGTATATATTCCGCTTAATCAATTTAATCATGAAATTAAATCGATAGGACGAATGAACTTTGATTCCCCTGCTGTGCGGATGAGGATCCCTGAATTCGATTATCTCCTCAATCAGTTCCAGCTCATGAAGGAGCAAATTACCGGACTCATTACCGAGGTCGAACAGAAGGAGAAGCGCAGAGCTGATCTAGAGGTTGAAAAATTATTATATCAAATCAATCCACATTTCTTGATGAACACACTCGATACTGCTCATTGGCTGGCGGTAATAAACGGTCAGAAGGAACTGGATCACCTGATCTTAGCTTTGAACAAGCTTCTCTATTATAATTTGGGCAAATTGGGGCAAGCCTCGACGATATTTGAAGAAATCGACTCCTTAAAGCAATATCTGGAGCTGCAGAAAATCCGTTATGATTTTGAGTTTGATGTAAGAATTCATGTAGATGATGATATCATGAGCATGCCTGTACCGCGGTTTATTCTTCAGCCTTTAGTTGAGAATGCTCTATATCATGGTTTGAACGATGATGGATTTATTCAGGTGGAAGTAATAAGAGTTCAAGATTATATTGAAATAGCTGTTAGAGATAACGGAGCTGGAATATCAGAAGAGGATATAAAGCACTTGTTGGATCAAACCCATGTTAAGCAACAGAAGGCTGGTATGGGCATAGGCATGAATTACGTGAAGCGTATGGTTGCGAATCAATATGAAGGTAGAGCTAAACTAGAGGTTACGAGCGAAATGAAGAAAGGTACTACGATACTTCTCACATTGCCAATTCAGCTTGATAACATCTAGGAAGGACGGATGTTCCATGATAAATGTTCTTGTAGTTGATGATGATAAGCTAGTTCGCAAAGGGTTAATATCACACATGCCATGGCATGTGTTTAATATGCAGGTTGTTGGAGAAGCAAAGAATGGGGAGAAAGCACTCGAATTCCTAGAATCCAACGAGGTTGATCTATTGCTAACGGATCTTGCAATGCCCGTAATGTCAGGTATAGAACTAATACGGATTGTTCGCAGCAAGCTTATGGATGTCCATATCGTAGTATTGACCCTTCATCAGGATTTTGAATATATTCAGGAAGCATTAAGACTTGGAGCCATTGATTACATCGCTAAGGTACAGCTCGAGCAAGAGAATTTCGAAGATGTGCTTAGGAGAATTCATGATCGTATAGCGCAGGAGAAGAGTTTACGACTTCCGGGTAATCATGCTCAATCGTTCTACACTGAACAGAAGGGTAACATGGATAACAAGCAACTAACCAATTCAAGATATGATCTAAATCAAGAGATTCATCCAGAATTGGAGGAAAGACTTAACACACTTACGGGAAGCTGGTTAACCTTCAATTGGATTCATCAGGATGAACTATTCGACCTACAGCTAGAACAATTGAAGGAGATGAAGCTCTCCAGCTCCAAGTTAATTCTTTTTGTACATAGTGTAATTATGGAATTAAACCGAATCTTCGGCTCAATGACCTCTTACCAGGTGAATATGCCGGAGACATTTGCCACCTGGAAGGAGACGGAGGAATGGCTGAGAGCGGTCAGAGCAAATATGCTTAAGGCTACGGCAAGCAGCTTCTCTCGGGAGGTAATCGGAAGTATCATGATGGCTGTGCGCATTATACAAGAAGAGATCAGTGAACAGTTATTTGCCATTGACGTTGCGAAGAGAGTAAATATGAGTCGTAGTTACTTTAACCATTGCTTCAAGGAGATCGTTGGGCGCTCCTTCCATGAATATGTACGCAATGTCAGAATCGAATCGGCTAAGGACTACTTGCTCAAGACGAATAAATCAATACAATGGATCGCTGAACGCTCTGGTTATATGGACGAGAAGTACTTCAGCCGTGTATTCCGAGAACAGACGGGAATGACACCAAGTGAATATCGAAAAAGTTGATAAGGCAGACAAATGACCGATAATATAGGGGAGATATGTCTTCCTCTATATTTTTTTAGTTCTTCTTTCTACCCTGACTTGCTCCATAGCTCTAACGTAAATAAAAGTTCTTGATGATACCATTGATCATGTAGCGAAGTATAAATTGAGAGGGGCTATTGAATAATGGTCAAAAAAAGTATAGTAATTGCACTTGTTGTCTTATTACTCCTTCTAAGCGCTTGTGGTAATGCAGACAATACTGCTCAGCCGAATAACACCACAGATTCTAATGTGAATACAAAGAACAATGCTGAGCCAGATCCGACTGCACCTCCCGCCGACCCACTAGGCAAATACGAACAACCCGTCACCATGACAGTGGGGACTTGTATCGAACCAACTGATGAAACATTACCCGCAGGAGATACAATCGAAGATAATGTATTCACCCGAAGCATAAGAGAAGATCTTAATATTGATGTGAAAGTATATTGGTCTGTATCCTGCGGTACGAACCGAAATCAGAAGGTAAGCTTGGCAATTGCAAGTAATGATCTCCCCGATGCTATGGTGGTCACAGCAGTTGAATTAAGACAGATGGCTGATGCAGATCAGCTTGAAAGCTTGGCTGCAGCATATGAGATGTATGCAGGAGACGGTGTAAGAGGTGTTATTGAGAGCACTGAAGGACTTGCACTACAATCAGCTACATTCGATGGAAAGCTGTTAGCTTTCCCAAGTGTAACCTCTAGGTCGGATGGAACACATTTAATGTGGATTCGTCAGGATTGGCTCGATAAGTTGAATATGGATCCCCCGAAGACAATTGACGATCTAGAGAAGGTTGCTCTAGCCTTCAAGAATGACGATCCCGATGGAAATAATCAGGCAGATACATTCGCCATCACAGGACCACAAACAGGTGGTCATCTAAGTTCAGGCTTCTTGAGATCTACGAACAATCCGTTCGGGTTCGACCCCGTATTCTCCGCATTCAAGGCCCACCCTGGCCATTGGGTTGAAGGTCCGGATGGTAAAGCAATTTATGGGTCCATTCTTCCTGAAACGAAAGAGGCTTTAGCAAAGCTGAGAGATTGGTACAGCAAGGGTCTCATTGATCCAGAAATGGGCATACGCAAGCAGGCTTCTGAGCCTATCGTTGCCGGACGATCTGGTATATTCTTCGGAATGTGGTGGGCAGGCTTCACTCCAATTCCTGATGCGATCAAGGAAAATCCGAAAGCTAGCTGGCAGGCCTACGCCTTGCCGCTTGATAATGAGGGGCAATTCAATCCACACATTAATACACCCTCTACTCGTTTTGTTGTAGTTCGCAAAGGCTATAAGCACCCGGAGGCTGTTGTCAAAATTCAGAACTGGCTGTACCTGAATGAAGATAGGATTGAAGCTGAGAGTGGTGTGCATACGTCGAATATCCCAATCAGAATTACTCTGGACAGGTTCGATAAGTTTGAAGGAGAAGTAGACCTGCTACAGAAGGTATTATTCGATGGCGCTTCTACGGATACGCTAAAGCCGGAAAATCAACCGTTTAACCCTACGTTAATGGCGGAATATGAGAATGCCTTAAAGGTTAAGAAAGAACCCTATGACAACAATAATATTGAGTATTGGGATGTGGAAGCCGATGGCGGTGTATTCCCACGTACTTATGCAAGGCTAGTCGGCGGTAAAGCATTACTCGGTCCAATGAACAGAGTGAGCAGCTTAATATATTCTCAAACGAAAACTATGGAAAGCAGATGGGTTAACCTTGAGAAGCTTGAAGAGGAAACCTTCATGAAGATTATCATGGGTGTAGAGCCTGTTGATTCTTTCGATCAGTTTGTGTCCGATTGGAAAAATCAAGGTGGAGACACAATCACTTCAGAGGTTCAAGCTACATTGGAATAATCCTAGCAAGGACATTTAGGGCGCCGGTTCACTTGGGCGCCCTAAGCTATAGAAATCAAGGGAGGAGAAAACTCATGAAATCAAAAGGATTTGTTAAGCATTATTTACTCATGCTTCTTCCCGGGTATATTTGGATAACCATATTCAGCATTATTCCTATGTTTGGGATTGTTATTGCATTTCAAGACTACAGTCCCATTAAGGGGGTGCTCGGATCCGAGTGGGTCGGACTAGATTCTTTTGAATATATGTTTACACTTAACGATACCAAAGTCATATTCTTTAACACCCTCTTCATCGCGTCTATGAAAATAATAGGGAATTTATTAGTCCCCCTAGTGTTTGCTCTCATGCTCAATGAACTTCGCATCGTATTATTAAAGAGAAGCATCCAGACTATTGTTTACTTACCTCACTTCTTGTCATGGGTTATTCTAAGTGGCATTATGTTGGATATATTCTCTTATCGAGGACCAATCAATCAGCTGCTTGCTATTTTCGGTGCTGAGGAGCCTATCATATTCTTCGCTAGGGCTGACTTGTTCCCTTATCTTGTTATTGGAAGTGACATATGGAAGGACTTTGGGTTCGGAACGATCATCTACCTTGCATCCTTGACAGGAATTAACCCAGCACTATATGAAGCCTCCGCAATAGATGGCGCATCGCGTTGGAGACGATTATGGCATATAACATTGCCTGGGGTTGCTACAACAGCTGTCTTATTAGCCGTATTAAGTCTTGGTCAAGTACTCAATGCTGGATTTGACCAAATCTTCAATCTATATAATCCGCTCGTATATTCATCAGGAGATATTATCGATACTTGGGTTTATCGAACGGGATTATTAAGCTTACAATTTGAGCTGGCAACAGCCGTAGGGCTTCTTAAATCAGCAATTGGATTTATATTGATATCTGTATCCTATTATATGGCCTATCGAATCACAGACTACCGTATCTTTTAAGGAGGAATGGCTATGGTCTTAGATAAGACACTAAGCTCAAGAGTAGTTGACATCGTGTTAATCTTCATCTTATGTTTGATCACCATTACTTGTGTACTTCCGATATGGTATACACTCGTTCTATCATTCAGCTCTAATTCTGCTGCTGCTGCGGGCAGGGTTTGGTTATGGCCGATTGATTTTAATTTCTTCGCATATGAGGAGCTTCTGAATGACAAGCAATTTTTTAAATCCTTCTGGATATCCGTACAACGAATCGCCTTAGCCGCTGCTCTAAACTTTATAATCGTATCGTTAATGGCCTATCCATTATCGAAGAGCAGCCGACATTTTCCCCAGAGGAATGTGTTGATGTGGATTCTGGTATTCACGATGTTATTCAACGGGGGATTAATTCCTCTGTACTTAACAGTTAAGAGTCTAGGTCTAATTAACAGCATATGGGTATTAGTGTTAGGGCTTGGTGCACAAGGCTTAGTATTCAACGTTATATTAGCGGTAAATTTCTTCAGAAATTTACCTAAGGAGGTTGAAGAGGCTGCTTTAGTTGATGGAGCTGGTCCATGGCTTATGCTATGGAAGGTATTCATTCCTTTATCTGTACCTGTAATGGCTACGATTACTTTATTCGCGATCGTCATGCATTGGAATGATTTCTTATATGGTTTAATTTTCATGTCGAGAGAGGAATTCTATCCACTCCAAACCTACATCCAACAGCTAGTTGTTGTTATTGATACATCAAGCTTAACAAGTGACTCCTACGAGAAATTAAGTGAGCTCTCCAACCGTACATTAGATGCAGCCAAAATATTCATAGCAATGATACCCGTACTTGTTATCTATCCGTTCTTACAGCGATATTTCATTCACGGTATCACCCTTGGATCCGTAAAGGAGTAGTATATTGCTTGCTGTAGTGCCTTACTTGCTAAGATGGTTAAAGCTGAATTGTTATATCAGAATTCCTTCTGACCTTTATCCCGTTGCCTCAGCCCATATATTAAACTGCTGTGCTGAGGCTATGGGATAACAGTCAAAAGGAAGATATAGCACACTAATAAGAGGCTTCCCACTTCCTGCCACTACGCCGCTGCCTAACATACATTTTCTACTCAACATCAAATTTCTGCATAGCATTCTCAATATCCCTAAGCACCTGCTCATGCGCTTCAGTATGCTGTACCTGCTGTAACAGCTTAAGCGCCTCTTCACCACCAATTCTGCCTAACGCCCATGCGGAGGTAGCGCGAATTTCCGGCCGCGGATCGTCTTGCAACAGCTGACCAAGCAGCGGAACCGCTGTCTGATCCTTGAAGTGACCTAACCCGATTATCGCGTTACGTTGTATCGGCTTTCTACCCCTCCAAGAGGATGCGCTTGATCCGAACGTGTTTTTATATTCTTTATTACTCATTGACAACAATGGCTTTAGTAGAGGCTTCGCTAGGTCTGCCTCCGGTATGAGCTCTGGATGATGCGTCCAATTCTTCCCCTTGTTCTTCGGGCACACGACCTGGCATGTATCACATCCATATAATCGATTGCCGATTTTCTCCTTAAATTTATCCTCAACAAACCCTTTAGTTTGAGTTATGAATGATACACAGCTGCTAGCATGAAGCTGACCCGGTCCCACGAGAGCACCCGTTGGGCAAGAATCTATACATAATGTGCATTCGCCACAGTCCTCAGTTACTGGGGTGTCAGGCGGGAATGGGATGTTCGTAATCATCTCCCCTAGATACACCCATGATCCCCATACCGGCGAGATCACAGCACAGTTCTTCCCTATCCAACCAATTCCAGCACGTTCTGCTACCGCACGATCGGATAATGCTCCTGTATCCACCATGATCTCGCTACGAGCATCGGGAACTCTGCTCTCTATATAAGCTTGCAGCTTAGCAAGCCGATCCTTCAGTACCCGATGATAGTCGTCGCCCCAAGCTGAACGCGAGATCATACCTCTGTACGCCCCTAGCTCGGACTTCGGTGGATCGGCAAGCTTGGACGGATAAGCCACAGCAATTGCGATGATCGATTGTGGCTCTTTCATACTTAGCTCCGGATAAACCCGCTTATCGATGTCCGGCTCTTCGAAGCCTGATTCACGACCCAGCTCACGATGGCGCAGCAGAATATCCTTTAATGCCAAAAAAGGATCTGCAGAAGCAAACCCTATCTGATCAATACCGAGCGATGGAGCTATAGCGATTATATCTTCTTTGAGCTGAGTCCAATGTGATCTTGCTGTGTTCTCTATATCAATATTCAAAGGCTACTCCTCCGGTAATGTTCCGTACAGGCCACCGATCTTATTCACTGGCCACATAACGAATTGCGCTTTACCTTTGATCAACTTCTCAGGCACAGTACCGAATCTCCGACTATCCGTGCTTGCCATCAGATGGCGATTATCTCCCATAACGAAAAATTCCCCATCAGGTATCACGACTGGACCATAATTCCCGTCTTGTATAGCTACGTTCGTAAAGGGTTCATTCCGCTCTTGACTGTTAATATATAATTTTCCATTACTCACCTCTACGGTCTCACCCGGCAAGCCTACGATTCTCTTCACTAGGAATTCTCGAAATCCAAGGTTATTATTCGGATCCTTCAGTATGACGATATCTCCACGGTCGGGTCCCCCGATAATATATCCAATTTTATTAATAAACAACCATTCCCCATCGACCAAGGTGGGCTCCATGGACTGCCCCTTTACAGTTGATAAATTGAATATAAAAAAATGAATAATCAGAACGATCACTAACGCCGTACCTATTGATTTGGTCCACTCCCATAGCTCGGAAGGCTTCTTCTCCTCTGCAGGCTCCTCTTCATTCCCAACTTGAACAGTTAACTCACTATCATTCGCGGACCACTGACTCAACTTTCACACCCCAATTCAGTTTCATGTGCGCCCCCATTATATCATGAACTGATGAGCAAGGGTAAACGACTATAACAGCTTATAAAAAAAGAGCGTATCTGTTTGCCCCATGGCATTCAGATACGCATGATTATTATTAATTACCTACAACAATACTTAATTTGTTCATTGAACTTTGAAAATCTCCTGGACGATATCCTAATGACTCATAAAAAGGTTGGATATGCGTATTATGATCATCCATGGTTATTAGCACACGATTTACTTTTCTCTGATCAAACTTTTTCTTCAAGCCTTGGATGAGGGCTCGCCCCACACCCTTACGCTGGTGACTGCTCGCTACGGCGATGCGGTAATAGTAACCGTTGTTGTTATCAATCGTACCAATAATCATGCCTACTACTTGATTCTGAACAACGGCTACTAATACAAGTTCACTATCCCAAGACAATTGGCGTCCGAATGCCTCGATGGTTTCCTCATAACAGGTAGTGGATAGTTCATTCTGCAACAAGTTAGTGAGAGGTGCGTAGTCAGAAAGTCGAAAAGAACGTACATTCGTCATGCAAGTTTCATCCCCCGTGAGTCATAAATTATGTGGTTATCAAAAAACCGTAGACTTATTAAATACGACAAGAATTCGTGTATTCCTGCAATAAATCGAAAAAACTTAAAGAATTCTTAATAATTTGCGGGAATATGAATGTAAACGCTTTAATTTAAGCGTTTACATTCATATCGTTAAAAAATGTGTAATTTTAAAGTGTTTATTATTATTCATTCTTGTGTATGCATAGGAAATTCTTCCTAAGGATACTATATAGTGAAGTGCTAGTTTTGGTGGACTTTACATACATACTAGTTGATTTATTATGTAAAATGGGGGATAATATTGGATGAGTACTAACATACTAAAATTACTTTTAGGAGGTTCACTATTAATGGCACATCAATTACCAGCACTACCTTATGCGAATAATGCACTAGAGCCCCACATCGATGAACAAACCATGATGATTCACCACGATCGTCATCACAATGCTTATGTTACTAACCTTAATGCTGCTCTTGAAGCGCATCCTGATTTACAAGGTAAATCGATCAATGAGTTGATCGGGGATTTAAGTAGTGTTCCTGAGAGCATTCGTACTGCTGTACGCAATAACGGCGGTGGGCATGCTAACCACTCCTTCTTCTGGGAGACGATTGGACCTAACGCTGGCGGTGCTCCAACTGGCGCACTTGCTGATGCAATTGCGAGCGAGCTTGGCGGCTTTGATAAGTTCAAAGAGGATTTCGCCAAGGCAGGAGCTACTCGTTTCGGTAGTGGCTGGGCATGGCTTGCAGTTGATAAGAACAAGAAGCTGAAGGTATACAGCTTACCTAACCAAGATAGCCCAATCATGGAAGGCGAAACACCAGTTCTTGGCCTTGATGTATGGGAGCACGCTTACTACCTGAAGTACCAGAACAAGCGCCCTGATTACATCAGCGCATTCTGGAACGTAGTAAACTGGTCTGAAGTTGGCAAGCGTTATGAGGCTGCAGTAAAGTAAGAGGAACATACTAAGTAGAAGAACAAGATACTTATAATTAGAAGAGGCTATTCCAAAGGTCTATAGACCTAAAGGAGTAGCCTCTTCTTCGTTCCAGTTCCAGGACTCTTATTGTGAGCGAAGAAAAACCCGGTGGAACTCAGCAGGTATACAAGCAAAAATTTGGCGGACACCACAGACGTTATTCCTGCAATTATGAGCACATTTGCCACTTAACGGACACAGATGCCGTTATTCATACATATTCAATCCGAATCCACTCGATTTGGAGCTAATAAAGGCTTCTGTGTCCGCTTGCCTTTGACTTGGCAGTTTTTTTACATGAATAGGGGATGCTGTGTCCGCTCAGATGCAACAAAGCCGGTAAACGAATTCGTTTACCGGCCTCTTCCTATCAAACAAATGCAATCAGACTCTACTCACTTCAAATCGCTCCATTAAGAAGTCAACAATATGCATAGCTCTCATCTGCTCACTCTGGTGATGCTGTTCAATACCCAGCTTCATCTGAAGCAAGCAGCCCGGATTACTCGATAATAGAACATGTGCTTCAGTACGCTTCACATTCACCATCTTGTGCTCAAGAATCTGGTTAGCCATGTCAGGCTGGGTTAGATTATAAATTCCGGCTGAACCGCAGCAGGAGCCTGCATCCTGCAGCTCAACGTAATCCACCTGCGGCAAGCTTTTCAACAGCTGTCTAGGCGAGGTCCCACCTTTCATCACATTCTTCAGGTGACATGAATCCTGATATGTGACTCGAATCGATTCATCTTGCCCAGCGGCACTCTTGAAATCCAACGGACGGCCCTTCTTGAACACCACATCACAGACGTCCATCACACGTTCCGCGAACCAAGCAGCATCCACTTCATATTCTGGATCATTGTGCAATAAGTGGTCATACTCGACCAATATAGCTCCACAGCCACCAGCGTTGGAGATAATATAATCTACGCCCGCTTCCTTGAACGCCTTTATATTCTTCTTAGCTAAATCCTGTGCTCCAGCAGTCTCTCCGCTATGTGCATGTAAAGCCCCACAGCAATTCTGTGTCGTTGGGATAACAACCTCGAAGCCAGCTTCCGTAAGCAAACGAACGGTATTCACATTCGTTGGAGTGAATATCGTATCCATCAGACAGCCACGGAACATCCCGACTGTTGCGATCTTCTCCCCACGTGCAGGGATGCGAGTTCCCATTATATCAATTACACCTTGATTGGAGGCCTCTGGCAGTATATTCTCCATCGCATGCATTTGCTTAGAGAACAGCTTCACAATTCCTAGCTTTCGCACGACAGTTTGAACACCCGATCGCTGATAGAAGCGGATCGTTCTACCCAGCCGCTTCATCCTTGCTTGATTAGGAAACAGCTGTTTGAATACGATCTTCCTCACACCGCGTACCCACCATCGATGCTGAGCTGTATGATCCTCAATCGCATCGCGTGCTTGCTCGATCAGCTGCCCATATTTGACATCTGCCGGGCATGCCGGCTCGCAGGCTCTACAGCCCAGACAATGATTCATCTGCTCCTCGAATCTTGCATCAGGCTCCATCAAGCCGTCTACAGCTGCCTTCATTAAAGCAATACGTCCACGAGGTGACTCTGCTTCCAAGCCGGTTTCCTTGAAGGTTGGACATGCAGGTAGACAGAAGCCACAGCGCATGCAGTTTGTCAGCTGATCGTAGTCCAGCTTCGCGACTAACGTTTGCTGCAAGGCAGAGGTAGATGATGCACATGCCGGTGCATCGGATGTCGCAACTGAATTAGCCACGATCAATCACCACCCTGCGTCTGGATTCTTTTGCGAACATTTTGCCAGGATTAAGTAGGTTATTCGGGTCAAATGCTTGCTTCACATTCTTCATAATCGATATTCCTGCGCTGCCAACCTTCCATTCGAGGAATGGAGCCTTCACCAATCCTACACCATGCTCACCTGTAATCGTTCCTCCAAGCCTAATTGCCGCCTCGAATATCTCCTCGAAAGCCGCTTCAACACGATGGATCTCCTCCGAATTCCTAGCATCAGTCGTTGCTGTAGGATGAAGATTCCCATCTCCGGCATGACCGAATGTGCATATCTGAACTTGATGCTTCTCAGCGATCCGATTAATCTCTAGTATCATCTCAGCGATATGTGAGCGAGGAACTGTCGCATCCTCCAGAATTGTCGTTGGTCGTAATCTAGCCAGCGCCGTGAACGCACTCCGTCTAGCTGTTAGAAGCTTCAATGCCTCCTCTTGACTCTCCGCTATCGTAATCCGAGCAGCTTGTTCTTCTCGACAAATCTCACTAATTCGTGCAATGTCACGTTCAACAGTTTCCATATCGCCGTCCTGTTCAATTAATAGAACAGCTGCCATATCGAGAGGTAATCCTAATTGAGCAAAATCATCCACAACACGTATCGTCGGATTATCCATGATTTCTAGCGTCGCAGGAATAATCCGATTTTCTATGATCCTCGAGACCGTTCGCGCAGCACCATAGATGTCCTGATACATCGCCAGCATCGTCTTCTTATATTTGGGTGGTGGAATTAGCTTTAATGTTGCTTCCGTAATGATCGCTAATGTCCCCTCAGATCCTACAAGAAGCTTGGTCAGGTCATAACCGGCGACATCCTTCATTAGCTTACCGCCTGTGCGCATAATCTCACCTGAGGCAAGTACACATTCCAGACCAATAACATAATCCTTCGTCGTTCCATACTTCAACCCTCGCAAGCCACCAGAGCATTCCGCAATATTACCACCGATCGTTGAGATCGACATGCTGCTTGGATCAGGCGGGTAGAAGAGACCCGCTTCCTCGACATGCTCAATGAGCTGCTTGGTAATTAAGCCCGGCTGAACAGTAATGGTCAGATTTAATAAATCCAATTCCAGTATGGCGTTCATGCGATGCATGACCATCACAACACCACCTTGAATAGGAACAGTCCCCCCACATAGGTTTGAGCCTGAACCACGACTAATCAGTGGAATTCGGTGCTCATACAGCAGCTTCATAATACGTGAGACCTCATCCGTTGATTCCGGGTAGATAACACCGTCCGGCATTGATTGCAGCATAGGTGTACCATCATAAGAATGGGTAACGAGCGCTTCAGGATCGTCTCGGTAATCGCTTTCCCCAACAATTAGCTTCAGCTTGGCCACAACACTTGATTCTAGCATTCCCATCCCTCCCAAATAATACAGTAAACCAACAACCAGCCCTAGATTTCGTCAGGTCATCAGATGACTTTTCTCACATTATATCGTATGATTTAATAAGTGTATATATAAGAATAATCACAGCACATCTCTCGCCAGTTCGGTGAGCAAGCGCAAAAAAGGAGATTTCCTAAATGAACTATGAGAAGGTTAAAGTGCAGAAAAGTCATGAAATCGTGCTGGAGCATATCAAGCGGCAAATAATCTCAGGTCAGTTAACGGTTGGGCAGAAGCTGCCCTCAGTCGTGGATTTTGCTGAGCTCTTCGGTGTTGGTCGGTCGACAATGCGAGAGGCTTTAAGCGCGCTGAAGGCAATGGGCTGGCTTAATATTCAGCATGGCGGAGGCACGTATGTAAGTACAAGCTTACCTCTCCAAACCGATGATGATTTATTCCAGAAAGCCGAATCCATCCAAGAATTGCTGCAGATCAGAATTATCCTAGAAACCGGGAGTGCAGGCTTAGCGGCTAAGAATAGAAGCTCTGAGGACCTCATTCAATTACAAGCTATACTTGAGCAAATGCAGATTAACATATCAGATGAGGTAATAAGTGAGCAGGCCGATGTAGACTTCCATGTGATGATCGCCAAAGCTACTCATAATTCCTTGATCATTCAGCTTATGGAATCCCTTTCCTCCAGAATTCATTCCATGATGAAAGACACTCGGAAATTATGGTTCTTCAGCGAACAGCAGTCCTCTCTACGTCTTATAGAGGAGCACCAAGTCATCTATCGATACATCCTTGAACAGAATGATACACTAGCAGTTGAACAGATGCGACAGCATATTGAGAAGGTAGAGAGGAGATTAACCAAAGCTCTCACTCTAACCTAAGCTTTGGCCTGATGGATATATCGTAAGAACACTTCACTTACTTATCCCAATAAGCATCCATAATTCGCACGAACACATTCGGAAAAGCAAAACCTGCTCGTTCCCCTGCAGCAAGCCAACTGTAACTCCCATGATCTGCAGAAGGTAGCCCCATGGTCTCTTCCCTACACCGATAAACCCTCATATGCCAATGAATATGGCTGAACACATGGTCAATATCCATCAATGGTTCCATGGTTAACAGGGGATTCTGCCCCTCAGCAGCACGTTGTTCATCTACATATTGCATATTAGCTTCGTCGTTATCGATCTTACCTATAGGCAGCAGGACGTGTGGAAGCTCCCACATCTTCGCGAGCAAGCCTCTCTCTGGTCTTTGACGAATCCGAATTCTACCGCGATTGTCTCCACTGCCCTCGATGAGCAGAGCTATGCGATATTCATCCCGAGGAGGCTTGGCTTTCTTCTTGATCGGTAAATCCAGCTCTTGACCTGCTATTCGTCCTGCGCATTGCTCCATGACTGGGCAAGTCAGGCAGTAAGGGCTCTTCGGTGTGCATACCAGTGCACCTAATTCCATCAGAGCCTGGTTGAAATCGCTTGCTGCACCCTCAGGAATCAACTCCCTAACTAACGATTCCATAACTTTCCTAGTCTTCGGCTTCATAATATCCTCTTTAATGAGGAAGAATCTTGATAGCACACGCATGACATTACCATCGACTGCCGGCTCTGGCTTATTATAGGCAATACTAAGAATCGCTCCAGCTGTGTATGGCCCTACACCACGCAATGAGGCGATCTCATCGGGCTGATCGGGTACAACTCCTCCGTACAGCTCCTTCACCTCTCTTACAGCTGTCTGCAAATTACGAGCTCGCGAATAATATCCTAAGCCTTCCCAGGCCTTCAGCACATCTTCTTCCAGCGCATCTGCTAATGCATCAATAGAGGGGAATTTCTCCATGAACCGATGATAATATGGAATGACCGTGTCCACACGTGTTTGTTGCAGCATGATTTCCGAGACCCAAATCCGATACGGATCTTTACTCTCGCGCCAAGGTAAGCTACGTTGATATTGTGCAAACCAGTCTAATAAGCGGCTACTGAAAAATAATTGATTGTCTCTATTGCTAGCCATGATGCTCTCCCCGCAATTCTCTAAATGTGATAATTATGTGATTTAAGCAATAAAAGTGTGTTCTACAACACAGTGATTCGTAATTGAATATCCCATACTATATAATAATAAGAGTAGGCATCCGTCAATTAAGACCACTGTCCTACCTATTCTAACAGATAAAGGGTGATTTCATTGAAAAACAAGCTACTTCTATTGTCGTTGATTGTTACTATCTCCATTGTTCTCTCTGGGTGTGGTGGATCCGATAATAATGCAACAAACAACACACCTCCTGCAACTGACAACGGAGTGACAACAGCAGCCAATCCTGAAACGCTATACAAACAAAATTGTACTAGCTGTCACGGGGTTAACTTGAATCAGATGAAGAACGCAGATCTTTCCAATGTTGGCGCTAGACTATCCAAAGCTGAAATTGCAACAAAGATTGCTAAGGGCGGCGGTGGTATGATCGCATTCGAGAAGAGACTCGACACGAATGAGATTGACGCATTAGCCGAATGGCTAGTAGCGAAGAAATAATACTTCATTGATCAAAGTAAAGGTGCATGAGCTCTTAAGCTGTTGCACCTTTTTTTTGCTGCGTTATACGATTAGTAAATCTATTTATCAAGCTCTTCCCAAACCACGAATGCGCTAGCCATCTTACTGCTATGTGTAATGCTCAAGTGGAATATTGTATTGTCTCCACACTTAGCGAGATTTCGTGATCGTTTGGATATGAGACACAGAGGCTTCCCTGCTTCATCTGGGGATATCTCTATATCCTGAAAGCTTAACCTCTGTCCAATTCCACAGCCCATAGCCTTGGAGACAGCTTCCTTGGCTGCGAATCTCCCTGCGATAAATTCATATAATCGACCGCCACGTTGATCCGCATAGACCCGTTCAGCGGGAGTCAACACCCGCATTAGAAAACGATCGGCGGACTCATTCAAGAGAATAAGTCTAATTCGATCTATCTCCACAATATCTGTTCCAATACCCCTGATCATGGCTAAGGTCCCTTCTCAACTTCCTCATATCTAAACAGTTTACCTGATTTGCGATACAATTTGAATAGCTCTATGCCCTTGTGATTGAAACAATTTCGTTCATACATTCGTCTAGGAATTATAAGAAAAGAGGCGATTCAAATGAAACAGGTATTATCATTGCTGCTAATTATGATGTTCACCATAACTACTGCCTGTGGTGCAAGCCTAACCAAACCGAAGCTGGAGAGCGATAAGGGCGTAACGAATATGAGCAGCAAACAACCAACGGACCTCATGAACTCAAGGACCACCTTTGCCTTTTCTATATATCCTCATTTGCTTAAAGAACAACAAAACGAGAATACATTCATATCACCAGTAAGTATCATGTTAGCTCTGATGATGGCCTACAACGGCTCCGATGGGGAAACACGAGAAGCAATGCAGACAGCGCTTAAATTAGATGGCGTATCTCTTAAAGAGGCGAATCAAGCTAATCAGACATTGATGCAGGATATGGAGAAATCAGATGAGCATGTACAGCTTCAGATAGCAAACTCATTATGGGGTCGAGAAGGAATTGCTTTCGAGGAAGCATTCATGAATAGAGTTCAAGATTATTATGACGCTGAGGTTCAGTCGTTGGACTTCGATCAATTGGAAGCTTCTAAGACGATCAATCAGTGGGTAAGTGATCAGACGAATGACAAGATTAAGAAAATCGTTGGTGATCCTATTAGTAAGGACACGATTCTATTCTTGATTAATGCCATATATTTCAATGGCAAATGGGAGAAGCCCTTCGATCCGAAATTAACTGAGGATGACACCTTTCATATGCTTGATTCAGACACGAAGCAGCACCCTTACATGAATCAGAATGGCAAATTCCAGTACTACCAGGCGGATACATTCCAAGCAGCTGCCTTACCTTATGGTGATGGCGCTACCTCTATGTATATATTCTTACCAGAGGAAGCTTCCTCCTTGCAGGAATTTCATAAACAGCTAACAGCAGATAATTGGGCTTCATGGCTGTCAAGCTTTCAGGAGCAGAAGGGCGTTGTAGCACTTCCGAAGTTCAAGCTTGAATATGAATTAGAGCTGAAGAATGCCTTATCTGCAATAGGGATGGGTGTTGCTTTCGAAGATGGTAAGGCTGATTTCACGAATATTGTCATCGACAAAGCATCGAGCCCATTCATTAGCAGTGTGAAGCACAAAACCTATGTTGATGTGCATGAGGAGGGCACAGAGGCGGCAGCGGTAACCGCCATAGAGGTTAGTGTTACCTCTCTTAATACCAATGCGCCTGAACCATTCGAGATGAAGGTTGATCGTCCGTTCTTTATTGTCATACGAGACAATCAGACAGAGGCGATACTCTTCATGGGATCTATATTTGAGCCAAAGCTGTAGAAGACGATTTCCGAACGAATATCACCTATAGTGAATATCAGCTAAGACGAGTATCAGCTAAGACGAGTATCAGCTAAGACGAGTATCACCCAAGACGAATATCACCCAAGTAACCTTCACTTGGATTTAACGGTATGTAGCTTATATACCTGGTATTGGCTTTCTTTTGTGCTGGGTACGGAGGTATTGCTTCTCAAGCTTCTCCTGAATGGACGGGTCAATCTTCTTACCCTCTAAGTAATCACTGTTCTGCTCATAGGTTATACCTAGTTCACCTTCGTCGGTTTGACCCGGCCATAATCCAGCGGTTGGAACTTTATTAACGATCCGATCTGGAACACCAAGACTGGCTCCCAGCAGACGAACCTGTCGTTTATTTAATGAGGTAAGCGGTGTGATATCAACGGCGCCGTCGCCCCATTTGGTATAGAAGCCCGTTATGGCTTCCGAAGCATGATCAGTGCCAACCACGAGCAGATTAAGATCGAATGCTAGTGCATACTGAACCACCATACGGGTTCTCGCCTTCACATTCCCTTTACCCCCACGACTCAGATGTGCATGTACACCTATGGATTTAAGCGCGTACTCTGACTCCAGTGTAATCTCATCAACCGCTTCTTCAATGTTGGTCTCTGCTGTCTTCAGATCTAGTGCCTTAGCAACCGCATAGCTATCTTCGATATCCTCCTGCTGTCCATATGGCTGGAACAGCCCAAGAGTGGTGTACTCCTTACCCTGCTCTTCGGTTAGCTCATCCGTTGCTCTCTTGCACAGAGCTGCGGTTACAGCGCTGTCGATTCCACCACTCACTGCGATAAGCAGTCCACGTGTATGCGATTCAAGCACATATTGCTTCAGAAACTCAACCCTGCGCCTAATTTCGCTATCAACATCAATCTGCGGTTTCACTCCAAGTGATGCTATAATTTCAGACTGTAGACTCATAATTCACTGCCTCCGTATACTATTTTCTTATGAGAAACGATCAAATTTATTTTATTCGCTTGTTCCTAGTATAGACTATGGAGCGAATAGTTCAAGTAAGAATAACAACTTTGCCGTCTTGTTCAGAATGGTAGATTTCTTCCATTTCCTTTGGTAGAATAGGAGAAATGTCTCATGCATTTCTAAGAGGGGAGCAGCGGGAATGGTTGATATTCACTGTCATATTCTACCTGGTATCGATGATGGGTCGGAGAATATATTAGAAACGATCGAGATGGCTAAGCTTGCTTCCTTGGATGGAACGCGTCACATTATTGCTACACCCCATTTTAACAATACATTCCATAACTCGGTTGAGGTTGTTAATAAATTGCTGCCCATTGTGCAGCAGGCTATTGATCAAGCAGGCATTGATATAACCATCCATCCTGGGAATGAAGTTCGACTAGAGAGCAAGGATTTTGTAGTGAATCATACGCTTACTAACCAATATAGCTACCTCGCAGGTAATCCTAAATTTCTGCTGCTGGAGCAATCATGGCATAATTATTATGCCCAGACGCTGGAAATCATACAATGGTTCCAGGAGCGTGGCACCCGCATTATCATACCTCACCCGGAGCGACATTCATTCTTTCGGAATGAGCCACAATTGTTAGTCAAGCTCATTGAAGCTGGTGCTTGGACACAGGTGTCCGTCGATAGTCTTCTTGGCAAGAATTCCGATGCTGCTCAGCAATTAGCCGAGTGGCTTATTCAACATAATTATGCACATACTCTAGCAACAGATGCCCATAATATTAGAAGAAAGCCAAACCTATCATTAGGCTTCGACATCGTTGAACGCCTAGTTGGACCCGGCAGAGCACAGAAGATGAAAGCTAGGGCACGGAGTATACTTTCGTTCTAAAGCTAGAGGTTCGAAGAGCCTCTACAGCGTGAGACTCGAGCGGATGCGCGTGTATAGAGGTTCGAAGAGCCTCTGCTGAGTACCTAGAAGCAAGAAATCTGGTATTTAAAAGCCTCCAATCGATATCCGATTGGAGGCTTTTACTACGATCTCTGCTTTTATTTATTTGCAATACTCATCGAATGCATTAACGAGCTCGCTTGCGATTTGTTCTGCTGTGCGATCCTCGATCTGATGGCGCTGAATGAAGTGAACGAGCTCTCCATCCTTCATGATCGCAATAGATGGGGAAGATGGCGGATACGGAGCAAGATACTCACGCGCCTTAGCTGTTGCTTCCTTATCCTGGCCAGCGAATACCGTGTACAAATTCTGTGGGATATTCTCATGCTGAAGTGCTTTGGCAATTGCTGGACGAGCGTTACCTGCGGCACAACCACAAACAGAGTTAACTACAAGCAATGCAGTCCCCTTAGCGTAGGGTATATGTTCTACGACTTCCTCGGGAGTACGTAGCTCAGTAACCCCAAGATTCGTCAGTTCGTTGCGCATAGGCTGAATGACGTCATGCATGTACATCTCAAAAGACATCGACATGTTTAAACCTCCCTAAAAGTTTTCATAAGATCTACACATATTATACATCTCAATGGGAGGAATGCAAAGCAAACAGACCAAGTGACATAACTACTGCATTATAATCCCAAGTCACAATCAATAAACTATTCCATTTCACTTCAGCTATTTAGTCACAATCAACAAACTATTCCAACTTTACTTCAGCTATTAGCCACCATCTTGCTCTATACTACGAATCTTCTTCTGCATCATCCATACTGGGCTTAGTCTTCATCTCTTTAGGTGATCCCGCTCGAGACTGAGACTGAGACCCAGACCCAGACCCAATTCCTGCGGAATATTCATCTCCCAGAGCCCCACCTGTCTCCTGGTTAAAGGCTTCATAAGCTACATCCTTATCAGGATGCATGTAAATACCGCCCTGAGGCTCAATCCCTTTCTCAAAATAATTCTTGTTCTCTGCCGTATGAAAGCCGACGTCCTTGAACGGATGAACCCACTCATCACCTGCCATCACCGATGGATCCGTATCGACACTCCATTGATTAAGTGGCGACTGCTCTGATTCGTATTCATGGTCACCAATGACAACACCTTGAGGGTTTATGAATGGTTTACGAGGACCTCGATTCTCAAGAAATTGCGGTAAGAAATTGATCTCATATGGGTCTAGCTCCGCATCCACTTCCTCCATGATCTGCTTCTCACTATCCGGTTTGCGCTCCATGGATAACGCCTCCTTCCATCTATTCTGCCGGTCGATTCTCGCCTTCCAGCTTCTTATCCACAATAATCTGGTCGCGTTCAACCGTTGCTTTCTTCAACCTGTTCTCCCGCTCATGCTCCTGCTGGGCTTTCGAATCTCCTTTGCTCATGCAATAACAGCTCCTTTTCTAATTGAATGCCCATAGTATACGCAATATGGTAAACTACATTCGTACCATCCAACAAATCCTAATAATAGGTCAAGGAGCTTCGTACAAATATGAGATATGATGTTATCGTAATAGGTGGAGGGCCGTCAGGACTAATGGCCGCAATCTCAGCTGCAGAGTCAGAGCATAGGGCTTCTGTCTTACTTATCGACAAGGGAGATAAGCTGGGACGTAAGCTCGGCATATCTGGTGGTGGACGCTGTAATGTGACGAATGCCAAGGAGATCGACGAGCTCATCCACAACATTCCGGGCAATGGTCGATTTCTGTATAGCAGCTTAGCTCAATTCGGCAATACGGATATCATGGCCTTCTTCGAGGGTATGGGTATCGCGTTGAAGGAAGAAGATCGAGGACGGATGTTCCCAGTGTCTGACAAAGCGAAGACAGTCGTTGATGCGCTCATTAACCGGGTCAAGCAATCGGGAGTTACCATACGAATTAATACTCCAGTAAAGCGTGTGCTCTACACTGAGGGACGAACCTCGGGGATCGAGCTTCCTAGTGGGGAAACGATCCATAGCCGATGTGTCATCTTAGCAGTAGGCGGGAAGTCTGTGCCCCATACTGGAAGCACCGGGGATGGCTACGCTTGGGCCGAGCAAGCTGGCCACACGATTACCGAGCTCTACCCTACTGAGGTTCCGCTCACCTCGGACGAACCCTATATTCGCAGCAAAGAGCTTCAAGGATTATCGCTGAGGAATGTTACTTTATCCGTATGGAATCCCAAGGGTAAGCGGCTCACTCAGCATGAGGGAGATTTGATCTTTACACATTTTGGCATATCAGGCCCCATCGTACTTCGCTGTAGTCAATATGTCGTGAAAACCCGTAAGCAATTCCATGTACGCACAGTAACTCTAACTCTAGACCTATTCCCAGACAAGAATGCCGATGAAGTTTACAACGATACGTACCAGCTTGCTAAGAATGAGCCCAAGAAAGCGATCAAGAATGTGCTGAAGGCGCTATTACCAGAGCGAATGATTCCTATAATTTTAAATAGAGTACAAATAAGTGAAGCAACGACCTATGACAATATTCCTAAGCAGCCTTGGTTGGATATGGCTAAGCTATTGAAGGGTTTTCCTATTGAGGTGAACGGTACATTATCGATTGAGGAGGCTTTTGTAACTGGTGGGGGTGTTCATCTAAAGGAAATTGATCCAAAATCGATGGAATCCACATTAATGAGTGGACTGTTCTTCTGCGGGGAAATTCTCGACGTG
>DFXU01000069.1 GCA_002383285.1 Caryophanales bacterium UBA4100 | reverse complement strand
GCACGAGTTACTTCAACACCACATCGATCACAAACCACGCCTTTATAGCGAACTCGTTTGTATTTACCACAATGGCATTCCCAATCCTTTGTAGGTCCAAAAATTTTCTCGCAGAACAGACCTTCTTTTTCAGGTTTTAGCGTCCGGTAGTTGATGGTCTCCGGTTTTTTAACCTCGCCACGTGACCATGAGCGGATCTTCTCAGGTGACGCTAATCCGATTTTCATGAATTCAAAGTTGTTAACGTCCATCAAGGAGCACCCCCCTTTAGAATGTGCAGATTTTATTCGAGCTGTGTTGAAACCGGCTTACAATGGTTAATAGTAGCCGGCTTCAGTCCGTTACTCGATTCCAAGCTCAGTGCCTTCCAAGTTCAAATTCAATTTGTCGCTACCGTGCTCGTCATCATCATCGATTTCTTTCATCACAATCTCTTCTTCATTACCAGAAAGGATCTTCACATCCATACCAAGGCTTTGCAGCTCCTTGATTAATACCTTGAACGACTCTGGAACACCTGGTTCCGGTACATTCTCCCCTTTGACAATGGATTCGTAAGTCTTCACACGACCTACCACGTCATCGGATTTAACAGTAAGAATCTCTTGCAATGTATAGGCTGCACCATAAGCCTCAAGCGCCCAAACTTCCATCTCTCCAAAACGTTGTCCACCAAACTGAGCTTTACCACCCAATGGCTGTTGTGTAACCAACGAGTAAGGACCTGTAGAACGCGCATGAATTTTATCGTCAACCATGTGTGCTAGCTTGATCATGTACATAACGCCAACGGTAACTTCACGTTCGAACATATCTCCGGTTCGTCCGTCATACAGTCTCGTCTTACCGTTACGTTGCATACCAGCTTCTTCCATGATATCGAAAACGTCAACCTCTTTAGCTCCATCAAATACAGGTGTTGAGGCATGAATTCCCAAAGCTAACGATGCCATTCCTAGATGAACCTCAAGCACTTGACCAATATTCATACGTGAAGGTACCCCTAATGGGTTAAGTACAACTTGTACGGGTGTGCCATCCGGCATAAAGGGCATATCCTCTTCAGGTAATATCCGGGCAATAACACCCTTATTACCATGTCGACCAGCCATCTTATCGCCCTCAGAGATCTTACGCTTCTGAGCAATATATACACGCACCAATTGGTTAACACCTGGAGGTAGCTCATCACCATTCTCCCGAGTGAACACCTTAACATCAACCACGATTCCATCAGAACCATGCGGAACACGCAGGCTTGTATCACGAACCTCACGAGCCTTCTCTCCGAAGATAGCATGTAATAGTCGCTCTTCAGCGGTCAGCTCGGTAACACCCTTAGGTGTAACCTTACCAACAAGAATATCACCTGCCGTGATTTCCGCACCGACACGAATAATTCCACGTTCATCTAGGTTGCGAAGAGCATCTTCACCTACGTTAGGGATGTCGCGAGTTATTTCTTCAGGTCCAAGCTTCGTATCCCGAGCTTCTGATTCATACTCTTCAATGTGAATGGAAGTATAGACATCTTCCTTCACTAATTTCTCACTAAGTAAGATCGCATCCTCATAGTTGTAACCTTCCCAAGCCATGAATGCTACTACCACGTTGCGCCCAAGCGCTAGCTCGCCTTGTTCAGTTGATGGACCGTCGGCCATAATGTCTCCAGCTTTGATCACATCGCCCTTGTGAACCAAAGGACGTTGATTAATACATGTACCTTGGTTAGAACGCATGAACTTATGCAGCTTATGCTTAACAAGGTCACCGTTCACAAGCTTATCAGCAACGACCTCCTGGCGACGAAGCCAAATTTCATTCGCTGTGACCTTCTCGATGAATCCATCGTACTTCGAAACAATACATACGCCCGAATCCTTCGCGGCTTTGTGCTCCATTCCGGTACCCACAAGCGGTGCTTTCGGAATAAGCAATGGCACTGCTTGACGTTGCATGTTTGATCCCATTAATGCACGGTTGGAGTCATCGTTCTCAAGGAATGGAATGAGCGCCGTAGCAACGGATACAACCTGCTTCGGTGATACATCCATGAAATCTACACGACCTTTAGGGACGTCCATGATTTCTTCTTTAAAGCGAACGATCGTAGTTGCATTCGCAAATTCATCATTCTCAGTTAATTCTGCATTCGCTTGAGCGACAATATAATTGTCCTCTTCATCAGCAGTCAAATATGATATTTCCTTCGTAACAATACCAGTTTTGGCATCGACTCTACGATATGGCGTTTCGATAAAACCATATTCATTGATTCGCGCAAAGGTAGATAAGGAGTTAATCAGACCAATGTTGGGTCCTTCTGGCGTTTCAATTGGACACATCCGACCATAATGTGAGTGATGCACGTCACGTACCTCAAAGCCTGCACGCTCCCGTGTTAGACCTCCAGGCCCTAAAGCTGATAAACGACGTTTGTGCGTAAGCTCTGCTAGAGGATTTGTCTGATCCATAAACTGCGAAAGCTGGGAGCTACCGAAAAACTCTTTAATCGATGCAATCACCGGACGTATATTAATTAACGCTTGTGGTGTAATGACATTAGCATCCTGAATCGACATTCTCTCGCGAACGACTCTCTCCATACGAGATAAACCAATGCGGAATTGATTCTGCAGCAATTCACCTACAGAGCGCAGACGACGGTTACCAAGGTGATCAATATCATCGGTGTTACCAACGCCATGTAATAAATTAATAAAATAGTTGATTGAGGCAATAATATCTGCAGGGGTAATATGTTTAACTCCCTTATCGATATTACCATTAGATAAAACAGTAATAATCTTACCTTCCTCATCAGGCGAATATACCTTCACACCCTGTAATCGGATGATGTCGTGATCTAACACGCCACCCGCAACAGGATAATCCTTATAGCCCACATTCTTCTCTAGATAAGGAAGAATCGTATCCAATAATCTACGATCAATCATTTGTCCAGCCTCAGCAATAATCTCACCTGTTTCGGTATCGACTAAGGTTTCAGCCAATCTCTGATTAAACAATCGATTCTTGATGTGCAGCTTCTTATTAATTTTGTAACGGCCAACATTAGCTAGATCATATCGCTTTGGATCGAAGAATCTCGCCACTAATAGACTCTTAGCATTATCTAAGGTAGGTGGCTCACCTGGACGAAGACGCTCATAAATCTCAATAAGAGCCTTCTCAGCCGTATCGGTATTGTCTTTATCTAAGGTGTTACGGATGTATTCACTATCACCTAGTAGATTGATAACATCCTGGTCAGTACCAAATCCTAATGAACGAACTAGCACGGTAACTGGAATCTTACGTGTACGATCAATCCTTACATAGATGATATCCTTGGCGTCAGTTTCAAGCTCTAGCCAAGCACCACGATTCGGGATGACGGTAGCGGTAAAATTCTTCTTACCGTTTTTATCGATTTTCGTGCTGAAGTAAACGCTTGGTGAACGAACTAGCTGACTTACAATAACCCGTTCAGCGCCATTGATAATGAACGTCCCTGTCTCAGTCATGAGAGGGAAGTCGCCCATGAACACCTCTTGCTCCTTTACTTCGCCTGTTTCTTTGTTGATCAATCGAACCTTAACACGTAAAGGTGCGGCATAAGTAACATCGCGTTCCTTGGCATCATCAACTGTATACTTGGGCTCACCCAAATTGTAATCGATAAACTCTAATATCAAATTACCTGTGAAATCTTGGATTGGGGAGATATCCTGGAACATCTCACGTAATCCTGACTCTAAAAACCACTCGTACGATTTCTGTTGAATCTCAATGAGATTCGGAATATCCAAAACCTCATTAATACGCGCATAACACCTGCGCTGACGACGACCATACTGAACCATATTTCCTGCCAATCGAATCCACTCCTCATGCGAGCTGACTTTTACGAGATGTAATCCCAAGGAACCGTGCAACCAAACCGATCCCAAGCAAAACAAAAATAAGAAAAGCCCTTAGTCTTTCCGTTCAAAAATGAATTTAAACGGCTTAGCTTAAGGTTACTTTTCAGGCCGTAATGATGATTGTGAAGATCCTTGCAATGAAATCATTATCACAGATCACTGCTTTCTGTAATATTATATCGAGACTAAAAATTAAATCTTGACATTTTAATGAGCTAAAGAAAATTGGCCCATCCTTATACTGACATTTTTTAATGATATCACACGGCCATATCGAAGTCAACTAAAATTTGGATTGTCCATGCTAATAATTACTTGATCGCTCTAATAATTCGATATCCCTTGGACTTCTCTATTTCATCAACCTTCTTAAAGCGTTCCTCCAACTTACTAAAAGCACTTGCCGCACCTTGCTTCTTCTGAATGACGATCCATAGCTCACCATTGTCTTCTAGATGATCATAAGCTTCATCGAATAGTCGATGCACAACCTGCTTACCGGCACGGATCGGCGGATTTGTCAGAATATGCGTGAATACCTCATCGATTAATCCAGCGAATAAGTCACTTTGGACCATCCGAACATTCATAACATGATTCAGCTTAGCATTATCAGCCGCCAGTTGTAGTGCGCGCTCATTCACATCTGCCATTGTCACAATGCCATCGGTTGCTAGAAGCGCTGCACTAAGACCAATAGGTCCATAGCCGCAACCCATATCCAACACACGTGCATCAGTAGGAAGTCGCATGGACTCAATTAAAAGCTCACTGCCATAATCAATTCCCGACTTCGAAAATACGCCAGCATCAGTCTGGAATTTTAATGTGCGACCTCTTAGCTCAGCTTCAACGACTTGCAGCTTATGTTCTACCGTTGGTTTCGGTGTATAATAATGCTCTGACACAAATTCACACCTTTCAACACATATGATATGTGAGTAAAACCCCTCGGAGTAAACTCCAAGGGGTTTTAAGAATAACAAACTACTTAACTTCTACTTTTGCTCCAGCTTCAGTTAACTTAGCATTAACTGCATCTGCTTCTTCTTTTGATACTTTTTCTTTAATCGCTTTAGGCGCGCTATCAACAAGATCTTTTGCCTCTTTCAAGCCAAGACCCGTGATTTCACGAACTGCCTTAATTACGTTAATTTTCGATGCTCCAGCTTCAACTAGAATTACATCAAACTCTGATTGCTCAACTACTTCAGCAACAGCAGCTCCGCCACCGCCAGCAGCTACTGGTGCAGCTGCAGTTACGCCGAATTCTTCCTCGATCGCTTTCACTAAATCATTCAACTCAAGAATAGTCATACCTTTAATCGCTTCTAATATTTGTGCATTACTCATGGTTATACCTCCATATAATAGTTGTTTTTGTTATACATTCTGGTCATGCTGTCTAAGCGGATGCTCCGCCTTCTTGCTTCTCTGCAACTGCTTTAACAGCATATGCGAAGTTGCGAACTGGCGCTTGAAGCACGCTGAGAAGCATGGACAACATGCCTTCGCGTGATGGTAGATCAGCTAACATCTTAATCTGATCATAGCCAACTACTTTACCTTCAACGATTCCGCCCTTTACCTTTAGCGCGTCATTCTTCTTCGCGAACTCAGTAAGAATCTTAGCAGGAGCTACGATATCACCAGTGGTAAAAGCAATAGCTGTCGGTCCAGTAAGCTGAGCGTCCAATTCAGTGAGCTCGGTTAAAGCTGTGGCACGTCGAGTCAAGGAGTTCTTCAAAACCTGAAATTCGATACCTGCTTCACGTAATTTCTTACGTAGCTCAGTTGCTTGAGCCACATTCAATCCACGATAATCCGTCACGACTGTGCACGTGCTCTCACGAAGTCTGTTTACAGTTAAGGAAACCAACTCGGCTTTCTCGTTCAACACTTTATCATTCGGCATTCTAATTACACCTCCATATAAAAAGTACGTTGTGAACAAAAAGAAAAATGCCTCCGTAGACTACGAAGGCATAACAATGCATGATTAACATGTATGATATCACCTCGGCAGGAAATTAAGCTGTGGATCGATATATCGATTCCTTAGCACCTACGTCTACGGTAGTACAATTCTATTCAGTTAAATAGCAACGGGGTCTATAATATCACTTCCGTTAACGGAAGTCAATCATATTGCTATTTGATTGCTTGTAGGTTCACACGAACGCTAGGGCCCATTGTAGAGGATACAGCAATATTACGCATGTATACACCTTTAGCGGACGCTGGCTTTGCGCGAGTCAGAGCATCGATCAACGCTTTGAAATTCTCATTCAGCTTCACAGCATCGAATGAAACCTTACCAATTGGCGCATGAACCTGACCGGCTTTATCGAGACGGAACTCAATTTTACCAGCTTTGATTTCATTTACCGCTTTAGTAACGTCGAAAGTAACTGTGCCAGCCTTCGGATTCGGCATTAAACCTTTACCGCCGAGAAGACGACCCAATTTACCAACCTCAGCCATCATGTCTGGCGTAGCCACACATACATCAAACTCAAACCAACCCTGTTGGATCTTCGTGATCAAATCTTGGTCACCGACAAAATCCGCTCCAGCTGCTTCAGCTTCTTTGGCTTTGTCGCCTTTTGCGAATACTAGAACAGTTTGAGTTTTACCTGTTCCGTGAGGTAGAACTACTACACCTCTTACGTTCTGATCCTGTTTCTTCGGATCGACACCAAGACGAACGGCTACATCAACGGTTTCGTCAAATTTAGCTTTCGCTGTTTGTTTGACCAAATCCAATGCTTGCGCAGGGTCATAGGTGGCGTTCACGTCAACAAGTTTAGCGACTTCCTGATATCTTTTGCCATGATCAGCCATCTTACATTCCTCCTTTTGTGGTTTTAGCGGAATATCCTCCCACCGGTGAAGCCTTTCGAACAAGCGAATACCAGCTTGCATTATTCGTGTTCTTTACTCTTCGATCGTAATGCCCATGCTGCGGGCTGTACCTTCAACCATACGCATTGCCGATTCAACTGACGCTGCGTTCAAATCCGGCATTTTTTGCTCAGCGATATCACGGACGATTGACCGTTTTACTGTAGCAACCTTCTTCTTGTTCGGCTCACCGGATCCCTTATCAATACCAGCAGCTACACGAAGCAGGACTGCGGCAGGCGGGGTTTTTGTGACGAACGTGAATGAACGATCCTCGAATACCGAGATTTCAACCGGAATGATCAAGCCTGCTTGATCAGCGGTACGAGCATTAAACTCTTTACAGAACGCCATAATGTTCACGCCTGCTTGACCTAATGCTGGACCTACCGGTGGAGCCGGATTCGCTTTTGCTGCAGGAATCTGCAACTTAACTACTTTAATTACCTTTTTAGCCATGCGAAACACCTCCTTACCATAGTGTGGTGCAACGGGATTGTTCCCTCCCACCAATGCTTACACTTTCACTTGTGAATGTAACCAAATCCAACTGCATGAAATCACACTCACCAAACCTAATTCATAATCTTCGTCCATTATAAATCAGATTCACCCGTGAAAAAAGCCTATCCATTGGGAATAGACCCTTAGAAACCGATTGTCGTCCTCCATCATACGATGGACTTCCGAACAATTATATTTTTTCCACTTGAGTAAAATCAAGCTCAAGGGGGGTTTCTCTTCCAAACATATTGACATGAACCTTGATTTTGCTCTTATCCGCCAATATTTCTTCAACGGTTCCAACAAAGTCAGTGAAGGGACCATGCATAACACGGACGTTCTCCTTCAATTCAAAATCAATTTTCGGTTTTGGTTCATCCATACCCATATGTTTTAAAATCTGTTCTGCTTCATCTGGAAGCAGAGCCGTTGGCTTCGAGCCGGAACCGGTTGATCCAACAAATCCAGTGACACCAGGTGTATTGCGCACAACATACCAAGAATCGTCAGTTTGGATCATCTCCACCATAACATAACCTGGGTATACCTTACGCATTACTGTCTTCTGCTTACCGTCTTTGTTCACAATCTCTTCTTCCATTGGAACAAGGACGCGGAAAATCTTGTCTTCCATTCCCATGGATTCGACTCGCTTTTCCAAGTTAGCTTTCACTTTATTCTCATACCCTGAATAGGTATGAACTACGTACCAACGCTTTTCCATAGTTTCCATGTATGTCACCTATTCGGTACCGAATTCGATCAAAATACACTCTCAAGAATACGAGATATGCCTAAATCTAAAATATAAAAATACAAAGTTACGAAAACTACTGTAAACATAACAACAATCGTATAAGTAGTTAACTCTTTGCGTCCTGGCCAACGAACCTTCTTCAACTCTGACCAACTGTCAGTAAAGAAAGAAAAAGTTGAGCCAAAGCTTTGCTTAAATTTGCTTAAAATTGCCACAACGCTTACCTCCAGTATTTATCTGGTTTCTCGATGAAGTATATGATCGTTGCAATATTTGCAAAACTTCTTTAACTCCATGCGATCCGGATTCGTCTTCTTGTTCTTGTTCGTAATATAGTTTCTTTGCTTACAAGTTGTACACGCCAACGTTACTGCTACGCGCATGTTGCCACCTCCTATGAACCAAAAAATGAAGCCCTCTATGTTGTAAGAATGAATCCCAAAATTAAGGCTACCTCAAGTACTTTATCACAAGCCAATTTTCATGTCAAGGAAAAGCCTTGACGGATACGCTGTGGTCTTTAGCATTTATTTCCCAATTAGTAGGTTTGCATACAATTAAAAAAGCACTTCTATATTTAAATGATAGAAGTACTTCTATTTAATTAGATCTCTAGCTTCTAAATAACGCTCCAATTTACGTTTAACTCGCTGCAGTGCATTATCAATTGACTTCACATGACGCCTCAAATCAACAGCTATTTCCTGGTAGGATCTCCCATCAAGATAGAGCATGAGCACTTTACGTTCTAAGTCACTTAAGATCTCGCCCATCTTATCTTCCAAGCTCATAAATTCTTCCTTGTTAATTATCAACTCTTCGGGGTCCGTTACCCTTGTTCCACAAATTACATCTAGTAAGGTTCTATCAGAATCTTCATCATATATAGGCTTGTCCAACGAGACATAAGAATTAAGTGGAATGTGCTTCTGCCTAGTAGCTGTCTTAATTGCTGTAATAATCTGTCTCGTTACACAAAGCTCTGCGAATGCTTTGAAGGAAGCTAGCTTGTCCCCTCTATAGTCACGAATAGCTTTATATAAACCAATCATACCTTCTTGTATGATGTCCTCGCGATCTGCACCGATTAGAAAATAAGAACGGGCCTTAGCACGAACGAAGTTTCGATATTTGTGTATTAGAAATTCCAGTGCGTCACTATCACCTTCACGTACCGCATCAACATTGTCCTCATCTGGTCTGAGGTCATATACTATCCCTCTTATTCCTTCGAGTTCGACACTCACAGAAAATCCCTCCGGCCTGCATCACAACGCCATTTCGGTCACTGAAACTTAGCATCAGTATACATTATGTAATCATTGACCGTCAACAACATGAATAATATAGAAACCGCTTACCATTGCCCCCTACGCCACTTCTCGAGCAATTTTTTCATATCTTCTGTTAATGAAGCATCCAAACTCGATTGTCGCGGTCGCGGCTCTGATAGCTGTTTGCGCATGATTTGCTCGCCTTCCTTCACAGCGATAAGCAGCTCGCGAGCGGATAAACGAAGAGCGCCCTTGCCGAATGCGACGTGCTGCTCCGCCATATCGGAGGTCGCTACCTGGATGACAACTCTTCTTCCGCGCAGCTGCCCAACCAATCGCTCTATACATTCATCCGCCGTTTCCTTCTCTTTCGTGTATAGAATTTCCAATCGACTCTGCTTGTATTTACCACCCGCACCTGGAACCTGATGAGCATCAAAAATCAGAATGATCCGCTTCCCAGAGAAACCCTGATAATTGGCCAGCAATTCGACTAAACGATCTCGAGCATCCTCCAAATTGTTATCTGCTAGCTGCCTGAGCTCTGACCATGCACCAATCATATTATAACCATCCACAAGTAGAATCTGGCTCATTGATTCGTCACTTTGTCTTAACCAGGTGGGCACGCCGTTGGCGAACAGCCTCGTACATCAAAACTCCAGCAGCGACGGAAGCGTTCAGCGACTGAATATGTCCTAACATCGGCAGCTTAACAAGAAAATCACACTTTTCCTTAATAAGCCTTCCCATCCCTTTATTCTCATTACCTATGACTAGCGCTAGAGGAATCGTCAGGTCCGATCGATAAGCATCTTGAGCAGCGGAAGCATCCGTTCCCCCTACCCACACACCTTGCTTCTTCAGGAACTCAATCGTCTGCACGATATTCGTAACCCTAGCTACGGGCACATATTCAACTGCTCCTGCTGAGGTCTTGGATACGGTTGCGGTCAAGCCTACTGCACGGCGCTTCGGGATAATAACCCCATGTACACCTGAACAATCAGCTGTACGTAATATAGAGCCGAGATTATGAGGATCTTCAATCTCATCTAGGATTAGGATGAAGGGGGATTCGCCTTTCTCACTGGCTACGGCAAGAATGTACTCAACAGATACGTAATCATAAGGCGCTACTTGCGCGACCACACCTTGATGGGATACGCCCTCAACCATCTGATCCAGCTTACGCTTGTCCACATATTGGATAATAACTCCCGCTAGCTTAGCCTCGGAAACGATAGGTAGGGTTAGCTGCTTCTGGGCATTATCTGCAATCCATATCTTGTTAACCGACCTCTTCGATTTTAATGCCTCTAATACAGAGTGCTTGCCACCTATAAATTCTTCCTCTACGTGATCGTTCTCCATACCTATCGCCCTCCTACTTCTTCAATAACCTGATCTAATAAACGCTTAAGCCGATCATATTTCTGTTGGTAATACAAATATCCAATTAAACACTCAAAGGCTGTGCTATGTCTGTACTCGAGGATGTCAGTATTCTTTGGAGCAGAGCCCGATTTGGCATTCCGTCCACGCTTGACAATATCGAGCTCATCCTCATCTAGCAGAGGCAGCCATTCCGTCAACAGCTTAGCTTGTGCCTTAGCAGATACAATCTTACTAGCTTGTTTATGCAGCTGATTCGGTCTATGATTCGGCAAGGACAACAGGTATTGTCTGACATACATCTCATATATAGCATCCCCAATGTAGGCTAATGCAAGCGGAGGCATGAGCCCTGGTGCTTTAGATGGTGGAAAGGCGAACAATGATGAATCCATGTCATTCCTCACTTCCTGCGCCAGCGCAAACCCTGTGGGGTATCTTCCAATAGTATGCCTTGCTCTGACAGCAAATCACGAATTTCATCCGCTCGTGCCCAATTCTTCTGTTGACGTGCTTCGTTGCGTTCCACGATCAGAGCATCCACCTCTTCATCAAGCAGCTCATTCGTTTCAGTCTGGGCAAGTCCAAGCACTTCATTCATACGCGTGAAAGTCTCAAGCGATTCCACTAGATCTGCATGTGCCAGCTGCTCTGAGTGTAGCAGATGGTTAGTTTCCGCCACCCAATCGAATATCGCAGTAATCGCATCTGCGGTGTTGATGTCATCGTCCATCTTATCGCGAAACACTTGTAATATAGCAGCTAATCTCTGTCGATAGGCTGAGCTCCCTGCTACTTCAGTACTGGAAGAAGATGCCAATCGATGCTTCACATTTGCAACACAAGTCTCAATCCGCTCAACAGCATGGGTCGCCTGCTCCATCGTTTCTTCACTGAAATTCAGCGGGTTCCGATAGTGCGTTGATAGCACAAAATATCGGACAGCCTCAGCACGGTAACGCTCTAGCATCTGACTCACATTAATCCCATTACCAAGCGATTTGGACATCTTCTCACTCTTGATATGAATGTATCCATTGTGCATCCAATAGTTGGCTAATGGCTTACCTGTCAACGATTCGGATTGGGCTACTTCGCACTCATGATGGGGGAACTGTAGATCGTGTCCGCCCCCGTGAATATCTAGCGTATCACCTAGATACTTACGCGCCATCGCTGAACATTCAATATGCCAGCCAGGCCGTCCATCTCCCCAAGGACTCGACCAGCTAATCTCACCCGGCTTGGCTTTCTTCCATAATACGAAGTCGCGTTCGTCTTCCTTGCGTTCATCCACCTCTACACGAATACCGAATTGAAGCTCGTCAGTGTTCTGCTTAGATAATTTACCATACTCAGGAAACATCGCGGTTCGGAAATAAACATCTCCCGCACTCTCATAAGCAAGCTTCTTAGCTACCAGCTGCTCTATATATTCAATAATATCCGTCATATCATTCGTGACACGAGGATGTACCGTCGCTTGACGAACCCCTAGCCCCTCTGTATCTACAAAAAATTGCTTAATATACTTATTGGCAAGCTCAGGAACCGATATACCTGTTTGCTCTGATTTGCGAATAAGCTTGTCATCCACATCCGTAAAGTTCACGATGAAGGTTACAGCATAGCCGGAAAATTCTAAGTACCGTCTCACAACATCAAAGAAAATGAGTGGACGGGCATTACCGATATGAATATAATCGTATACTGTCGGACCACATACATACATCCGCACTTGACCTTCAGTAAGCGGGACAAAAACCTCCTTCTTACGGGTCATTGTGCTATATAAATTGAGGGTCATCCGTTTCGCCACCTATCCTCTTTAGTCGTTCTACCTCTCTACGCAGTGCATCAATTTCCCTTTGCATTTGATTACATAGCTCCAACGCAGGATCCGCTTCAATTCGGTGATCTAAATTATCTACTCGTGCACCGTTTCGGTGGACGATCTTCCCTGGGATTCCAACAACAGTAGAATTCTTAGGGACCTCTCGAAGCACTACCGCATTTGCCCCCACGAATGAACCATCGCCAATTTTAAACGAGCCCAATACCTTAGCCCCAGAGCCTATAACAACATGATTGCCAATTGTCGGATGTCGCTTACCTTTTTCCTTACCCGTTCCGCCTAGCGTTACCCCTTGGTATAACACCACATCGTCACCAATTTCACAAGTTTCTCCAATAACTACACCCATACCATGATCGATGAACAGACGCTGCCCAATCTGAGCACCTGGATGAATTTCAATGCCTGTGAAGAAACGGCTGATCTGTGAAATAAAACGAGCAAGCGTAAATATGCCTCTTCGGTACAGCCAATGAGCGATCCGATGCCACCACAAGGCATGCAGTCCTGAATAAGTGAATACGACCTCAAACACACCGCGTGCAGCAGGGTCGTTCTTCCGTATCACATCAATATCCGCTCTCATCTGTTTCCATGTGCTTACCATTGCCATATCCCCTATCTAGAGTAAATCTATACAGGCTTCATGCATCTGATGATGTCTGGGCTGCCTGAAACTCATATAAAACGAAAAAAACGTCCCGTAGCCACATTAGGCTACAGAGACGTTGGATACGCGGTTCCACTCTGCTTGGGAGCATCAAGCTACACACATGTGTAAGCAAGATGATCCCCACTTGAACGTTCTTAACGCGAACGAAACGAATTGACCTACCCCGGCTACCCGGATCGGCGAACTGGCTCACAGGTGCAATTCCGCAACGTATGGATTGGATAACTTACACCCGGGTCTCGCTTGAGACACTGATTATCCTCTCTGAACATCCACAATGTAACGTACTTTCCTGATCAACGCTATTCACAAGATTCATATATCGATAGGAACTAGTATAACCAAATTAGCTAATTCTGTCTATGAATCCCTAAGATCAATCTGATCTCTTGATTAAGCTTGAGCTTCTCTAGCCTCCGCCTCTTGCGCCCATTGCTGCACTTTCTTATCGGATGGAAGCAAGAAGCCAGACACGCCTAACAACGGTAAATATGAGCATGCTATTATCACAGCAGTCAAGCTTGTTAAATCAATTACAGCTCCTAACACAACTGCTCCGATTGCCCCGATCCCAAACGATAAGCCTGTTACCAAGCCTGATACTGTACCCACCTTTCCAGGAACTAACTCCTGTACATAAACAACAGATACAGAGAAGCTGCTGTGGTTGATGACACCTATGATAAATAGAAGCGGATAAGCCCAGAACTCGTTCGAGAAAGGTAGTAGGATGGCAAAAGGAACTGAAGCTAATAATGAGAATATGATCACATTCTTACGGCCTATCCGGTCGGATACTGGACCACCGAAGAAGGTTCCAAGAATACCCGCTCCCATATAAGTGAATATATAAATCTGCGAATGTGGGATGGACATATTGAAATTCTCAATTAAGAAGAAAACAAAGTATGTACCAATGCTAGCACCGAACCAGGATCGAATGAATGAAGTAAATAATATAAGGCCTATGGCACTTCTAATCTTCTTCTGATGCTCACTGTCGATTTTCCCTGTTACCTTCGTCTTCGGAACCCTTGGATAGAGCAGGAGCTGCTTTCTATACCAGCCGGCAATCCACGATTGGAGGAGGATACCTATACCTGCCAATAACGTAAACCAGATGGCTCCAAATTGACCGAATGGGAAGAAGATCAAGGCAGTCATTAACGGTGCCATTGCACTGCCTGTATTACCACCAACTTGATATATCGATTGCGCCAGCCCTCTTCGGGAGCCAGCGGCTAAGTATGCAATACGTGACCCCTCTGGATGGAAGATGGCTGACGCCAAGCCAACGAATATAACAGATCCAAGTACAGCTATATATCCAGGTGCAAGCGCAAGACCTAGCATACCTAATAACGAAAGCGACATACCCAGCGGGAGAATATAAGGTGATGGACGTCTATCCGCATAGGCACCAACAACCGGCTGCATCACTGAGGACGTCAAGTAGAGTATGAAGGTGATCAGTCCAAGCTGGAAATAGGATATATCCAATGATTCCTTTAATATGGGATAAGAAGCTGGAATAACCGTCTGTAAGGAGTCATTAATTAAGTGTGCTCCGCTGATCGCGAACAATATGGGATATAACGTTTTTTTACTCTTGAGCTCAGCATTCATTATTGTAGCCTTCTTCTTGTTAGGATTTGTTTACAAAGCTCTAACCTGCAATCGGTTGAGTACGGTGTCCTTGCCAAGCAGATATAACGTACGATTCAGGTCTCTTCCATGCATCTGACCCGTCAACGCGATTCGAATGGACATGAACAATAGTTTGCCCTTAAAGCCTGTCTCAGCCTGTACATGCTTTAGCATCACACCAATCGCTTCTGGTGTATAAATCGGTGCAGCTTCTACTTGACGTCGGAAGCTATCTAGTACCACAGGCACATGATCACCAGCAAGCTCCTGGTTGGCCTCTTCATCGTACTCCAGTGAATCCTTAAAGAATAACGAGGTAAGCTCAACAATCTCTGCCGCATAATTCAACTGCTCCTGATAGAGTGCAACAAGCTCTGTCGCCCACGTACGGGTCTCATCATCAAGCTCTACTGGCAGTAAACCCGCCTTCTGCAGATGAGGAATGGCAAGCACTGCAATACGAGCAGGATCCGCTTTTTTGATATATTGGTTGCTCATCCACTTCAGCTTCTCAGTATCGAATACAGCTGGGCTTTTGGATAGACGATCCATGTTGAACTGCTCAATAAGCTGCTCCTTCGTGAATATCTCTTCTTCACCTCCGGGGGACCAGCCAAGCAGCACAATAAAGTTAAGCACCGCCTCTGGTAAGTATCCTTGATCTCGATATTGTTCGATAAACTGCATAATCGACTCATCTCGTTTACTCATCTTCTTACGATCCTGATTCAGAATAAGAGAGAGATGCGCGAATTGTGGGATCGCAAAACCAAGCGCTTCGTACAGCATAATCTGGCGCGGAGTGTTCGATAGATGCTCCTCACCACGTATAACATGGGTAATATCCATCAGATGGTCGTCTAAGATTACAGCAAAGTTATAAGTTGGGATACCATCTGGACGAACAATAATAAAATCACCAATACCATTGGACTCGAATTCAACATGCTCACGAATACGATCTGTAAAGGATATCGTCTGGTTCTCAGTTACGCGGAATCGAATCGTAGGCTTGCGATTCTCCGCACGATAGGCTTCGATCTGATCGACAGTTAGATGTCGGCACTTGCCTGAATAGCTCGGCATCTCCCCTTGGGCTTCCTGAGCTGCTCGCTCTGTCTCCAGATCCTCCTCAGAGCAATAGCAATAATAGGCATTGCCATCCTGAATCAATTGCTGGACATATGGCTGATACAGCTCCAATCGCTCCATCTGCCTATACGGGGCATATGGTCCACCAATATCCACGCTCTCATCCCAATCCACGCCTAGCCATCTTAATCCATCAAGCTGATTATCCACACCTGTTTCAACATGACGAGTTTGATCCGTATCCTCAAATCGTATGATGAACTTTCCACCCTCATGTCGCGCAAAGAGATAATCGAATAATGCTGTACGTGCTCCTCCGATATGGAGGTGCCCTGTTGGGCTTGGTGCATACCTTACTCTAACGTGATTACTCATGTGTTAAGCTCCTCTTTGACATCATTATGTCGTTATTCTATATAAACAAACAATCGCCTGTGCAGCGATACCTTCTTCTCTACCAACAAAGCCAAGCTTTTCTGAAGTCGTTGCCTTTAGGTTCACTGAACCCTTGTTTGCTCCTAAGGCTCCCTCAATAATCTCAACCATCTGCGGAATATGCGGGGCCATCTTAGGCTTCTCTGCAATAATTACGGCATCTAGATTTCCTAATTGATAGCCCATAGAACGAGCGATTTCCCACACCTGCTGCAGCAGCTCAAGGCTATCTGCATCCTTGAAGGCCTGATCTGTATCTGGGAAATGCTTGCCAATATCGCCTTGCCCGAGCGCTCCTAGTATCGCATCTGATATTGCATGAAGCAGAACGTCTGCGTCTGAATGTCCAAGTAAACCTCGTTCGTAGGGAATTGTTACGCCGCCAATAATACATGGCCGTCCTTCTACCAGCTGATGTACGTCATAACCTATACCTACTCGCATCATTGCTGCCCCTCTTCCTGTTCCCGTATCTGTACCAAGGATCGCAGACGAAATTCTGCCCATTGCAGATCATCTGGTGTCGTTATCTTGATATTACCATAATCGCCTTCAACAATTCGAACCGGTATTCCCGACCGCTCCATAAGGGATGCATCATCTGTTCCCTCATACCCATCGAGCTCTGCTCTCTTATGTGCAGTCATTAAATCGGAACAACGAAAAGCCTGCGGGGTTTGGATCGCCCACAAGCTATTGCGGTCTAGGGTGCTATGCACCATACCCGCTTCGTCTGCAATTTTTATTGTATCCTTCACACGTACCGCAATAACAGCAGCCCCATATTGCTCAGCCGCTCTCCAGCATTCAATCATGTTCTCTATGGAAACGAACGGTCTAACGCCATCATGTACGATTACCCATTCCGTATTCAGATGCTGCAGCCCTTCGAACACAGAGCCTTGCCTTGATGTACCACCGGCCACAATAGCGGAAATTTTGGTCAAACCATATTTCTCTATGTAAGATTGGCAGTGAACAATATCTTCTTTACTGACCACCAATACAACTGTACTTACTTCATCAGCCTTCTCGAAGGCCTCCAGCGTATACACGAGTATCGGCTTTCCGTTAATTGGCAAGTATTGCTTGCTTTCCTTCGTACCCATACGTGTTCCACGGCCCGCTGCAACAATAACGGCACCCAGCATTCCCATCCTGCATCCCTACCCTGTAATCCGATAATAACGACGTAAAAAAGTGAGAATGAACTCCAACCTTCTTATTCGTATATGATAATCGTTTTACAGCGCTTTTTCCAACAATTTCGGTTTAGCAAAGATCATTCGACCTGCAGATGTCTGCAATACACTTGTTACCATGACCTCTATGGTCGTTCCGATACATTCACGCCCACCCTCTACAACGATCATCGTTCCATCATCAAGATAGGCAACACCCTGTCCATATTCCTTGCCATCCTTAATTACTTGCACCACAATTTCTTCACCTGGGAGGACGACAGGCTTGACTGCATTGGCTAAATCATTAATATTCAGGACCGAAACACCTTGCAATTCACACACTTTATTCAAATTAAAATCATTCGTTACAACCTTACCACCGAGTAGCTTAGCTAAGCGTACAAGCTTGCTATCCACCTCAGTGACTTCCTCGAAATCACCTTCATAGATGAGTACCTTCACATCCAATTCCTTCTGAATTTTATTCAGGATGTCCAGTCCACGTCGTCCTCGATTGCGCTTAAGTAAATCTGATGAGTCTGCAATGTGCTGTAATTCCTCCAGAACAAATTCTGGAATCACGAGAATGCCTTGAATAAAACCTGTCTTACAAATATCTGCAATTCTACCGTCAATGATGACACTGGTGTCTAATATTTTGTGCTCCTCCTGCAGGGGTGTTCCCTTCTTCACACCTTTACCCAGATTAACGGTAGCGAGAAATGCTAGCATCTCTTCCTTCTTAAGTAATCCTAGACGGAATCCGATCCCCCCACAAATTGCTGTTAATAGGAAGGGTACATACGGAAGGGTGCTGCTAAATTCAGAAACAGATGGAAACACCAGATAGGCGATAAACAGCCCCATAAGCATTCCTAAGAGCCCTGAGGCCATGTGATACGCAGGCAGCGCTAATAGTCGCTCATCTGCGAAGCGGACGATTCTCCATCCATATTCGATGAGCAAGAAGGTGCCGACGACCATAATCAGAGAGCCAAACCCAATGAATAATAAAGGCTCCCCTCGGAGATCACCTACCCCTAATCCGATCCATCTCGGACTTCCGAGGTCAACATACATACGATAGCCAGCTATACCGCCTATCAAGACCGCAGCAAGAGATATCAGTTTTTTGAGCATTATTTTCACCTCCTAATAAATATTGATGACCACGTTAGTGATCGTAAGCGTCGGGTATATGATTAAGTATGTTCCAATTTTAGCTAGACTAATCGTCCGAATTGGTTTTTTTACCAGCTTGTCACAAATCCACTTTGATTTCTGTTAGCTATCCATTATAATCAATGGATAGGCCATTAGCGTTAATTATCAGAATAGAGGTGGATTTGAATGAGCTTGCTTGATCTGAAGACCTTCCAAAGTCAAGTGTCCGAATTATTGCTCCGTCACCGAAGTCTGCTTGATGTGTTATCCAAGTATCAGCAAACCAATTCAACGGTCAATCGATCCGTAATTAAGGCCATTACCGAATGTGGCTGTATTGAAGTTGATGCTAAGAAGCAGCCTTACGCTTCTAGTGAGCAAGATGCGGCTGTAGATTCCGTTCCAGAATTGACTCATACACATGTTAACGGGCTATTATGTGAGACTTGTCGTGATTTCATTAACGCCGAGCTAGGCAAAAACCTATTCTACATGTCAGCCTTGTGCAATTTACTGAGCGTTGACCTAAACGAGGTACTCGATAAAGAATCTAGAACATGCAGCACGCTAGGCAAATTTAACTTATCTTAGACATAATTGCATATGCATAACAAATAAGCTTCCCCTGCGGGAAGCTTATTTGTTATAAAAAAACCGACTCTATAATGTATCGCCAAATTTCGGCTTATCGTCTGTATCCTGTCTCTTCCGCTTTCGTGTGACTCGTCTAACGTTTTTTTTTAGGCCTAGGAGTGCATAGAGCACAAAAGGGATGAACATCAACTTCGATAATGTGCCTGGATATTGAACAGCAACCCATATGGCTATAAGTACCATAATGGGAATAACCCACATCGCAGATCGGGGTATTCTTACTTTCTTGAAATTCGGATACTTAATATTACTTACCATTAAGAAGGATAATATTAATTCTGCAATCAGCAGCAGAGGCGTTGACAGCTCTTTGTAGAAGAGTGCCATGGTGGCCAATACTCCGCCAGCAACTGGGATTGGTAATCCAATGAAGTAGCCTGGAATTCCACTGATTACATTAAATCTCGCAAGTCTTAGTGCCCCACATATTGGGAATACAGCTGTGGCTATCCAAGAAACAGGGGAATTGAAATCTTGGAAGGCAACTGAATAAACGATAAAGGCAGGCGCTACCCCGAAGGAAATCACATCGGATAACGAATCCAGTTCTTTGCCGAATTCACTTGTTACATTCAAAGCCCTAGCTACTCGACCATCCAAACCATCCGTTAACATAGCTACAATTACAAGCATCGCAGCAATCTCGGGTTCATTATTAAAAACGAATATAATCGATACAATACCTAGGAATAAATTGCCAATTGTGAATACATTGGGTAATGATCTTGCGAACATGCAGTTCCACCTCATTAATTACTATGCCCACTCGCTCATATCTTATGATTGTAGGCAATTTAGATATGTCTGTCAATCTGTAGTTGCTTCTCGATACGCTTCAATCCCTCTAGAATTGTACGAGCTCGAACCTCTCCAATACCATCAACTTCATCTAGATTCATAATCGTCGCAGATCGAATCGTAGATAAATTCCCAAAGAATTCAACCAGATTATTAATGATAATCGAAGGTAAGCGGGGAATACGATGCAGCACGCGATAGCCTCGAGGTGCAACTATCTCTTCCATAAAGTTACTATGCGCGTACCCCAGCAGCTTGAGTGTATGATGGTGATCAATTAATTCATCAGAAGACATTCGCTTGAGAGTATGACTGATATCCTTTAACTTATCCTCATTCTTATCACGTATATAATCCTTCAACAAAAGATGGGTTTCTTGGGCAGCATTGCCAGCAAGCTCATCGAGCTGCATCTCAATCAATCGACCTTCTGTGCCTAACTCATTAATATATCGTTTGATTTCATCTCGAATTCTTAGCACCATCTCTGCTCGCTGAATAACATTCGCAACCTCAAGCAATGTAACCGTACCTTCGAATTCTGAAGCGCCTAAATTCGTAAAGGCTTGGTCCAATACTGTTTTATACTTCTCAAGGGTTTGAATGGCTTGATTCGCTTTGGTGAGAATGACACCAATATCCTTCAATGAATAACGGAGATTCCCTTGGTAGAAGGTAATTACATTGCGACGCTGTGAGATCGATACGACCAGCTTTCCGGTCTGCTTAGATACACGCTCAGCAGTCCTATGACGAATACCTGTCTCGGATGAAGAAATTGATGAATCTGGAATAAGCTGTGTATTCGCATATAGAATTCGTGATAAATCCTCACTAATGATAATAGCCCCATCCATCTTAGCAAGCTCATACAGGTAATTGGGGGAGAAGTCACAATGAATAGAGAACCCTCCATCTACAATCTGCATGACCTCTGGAGAATAACCTATTACGATTAATGCACCTGTCTTCGATCTCAACACATTATCTAATCCATCGCGGAATGAAGTACCTGGCGCAACCATCTTCAGTAGCTTACCAATGACATCTACTTGCATATCTTCCTTCATCTTCTGATCACTTCCTTCTAAGGTGGAATCCACTTTGCTGACTGTTATGATATAGACTTCCCAAAGATGTCTAATATCACTTCTATTAATGTATTACATGGAACAACACGAATTCCTTTAACCGCCACTGGCTGCTTCAGCGCATGCTTAGCAATATAAACCTTTCTAAAGCCCATTCTGTCCAATTCACGAATTCGTGTTTCCAATGCAGGAACCTTCTTGAGCTCTCCTGTCAGACCGATATCCGCAATGAACACGGTATGGCTTGGAATGCCCTTATTCTTAAATGATGAAACAATGCTCATAATAACAGCTAAATTCGAGGAATGCTCCTTCAGACGAAACCCGCCTGTTGTCTTGATAACCACATTCTTACTCGAAAGCTCGATTCCCGCACGCTGCTCTAGTACCGAAATCAGCGTGTTCAATTGATCCTTCTTTGTACACTCACCAATGCGTGATGGGAATGGCGTGAAGCTCTGTGACACTAAGCTTTCGATCTCTAGAATAATAGGTCGAGTACCTTCCTTCACAACGGTTAGCGCACTTCCAGATACAATTTCATTCGGCTCTCGCTGTGTCATGAAAAATTCTGAGGGATTATCAATTGGAATCATTCCCTGCTCTGACATAGAGAAGAAACCAATTTCTCCTGTACTGCCATACCGATTTTTCGAAGCAGATAGCTGTTTAAGCTCTTCACCCTCTTGACCATCAAGAATCAATACGGTATCCACTAGATGCTCCAGTGCTCGCAGGCCCGCTAATTCATTCTCCTTGGTCATCTGTCCAACCATAATGACAGCCCGAGGCCTCTCCGTGTTCTTGGCTACCTTCAGCAGCGCTGTGGCGCATTCCATAGTCTGAGTAGGAGAACCGGGACGCGATGGATATTCCTCTAATACGAAGGTCTGAATACTATCAATAATTATAACATCAGGATTAATATTCTCTATACAGCCTAGTACATTATTCATGCTGCTGTCCGAATACACCCATACATTCTCATGGATCGATGACAGAACTCGATCGGCTCTATTCTTGATCTGACTCTCACTCTCTTCACCAGATGCATATAAGACACGTAGGCCTTGGCTCGCCACGTCCTCTGATACCTGCAGCAATAAAGTTGATTTTCCCGCACCCGGTTCGGCAGTAATGATCGTGATCGAGTCCCTTACTATACCTCCACCCATCACTCGGTTGAATTCACCAATCGATGTTATAATTCGGTCGCTATTCTTGGAGGTCGTCTCGGATAGCCGCTTCACTGGTATATTTCCTTTAGCAATTGCAATACCCGTCTTCGCTTTATCATTGCCAACGCTTGATTCCACTAAGCTATTCCGTTCTGGACAGTTATTACAGAAGCCCTGCCACTTGGGATGATGATGACCACAACCACTGCATATATATGCTGTTTTTATTCTCAACAATCTCACACGTCCTTTATTCTCTTAGAAAAAAAAAGCGCACTAGCTCCGTTTACGGCTCAACCATTCGAGTACAAGTGCAGTGATTCCTCCACCAAGTGCTCCGGCAAAGCTTATAATTGCTATTACAATCCACGCAAGATCTTGCATGCCTTCACCAAAGCCGAATTGTGTCATCATAATCATAAGAAGAGTAAGTAGAAGTAACAATACAGCAGGTGTATATTTCATCCAGCGAATCTTTATTTTATGCAGTAAATAAGTTACGATTGCAACGGCTATAGCAACAGCTGTTAGAATCAGTATGAATCTCATGCCATATACGTTCCCCTCATAATTCGAATAAGTAATCTAAGTATACACGATTCTGCAAACTCAAAAAAGAACCAGAGCTATTCCTAGCTCCGATTCTTTACATAGATTTTATTGAATAAGGATTTACGGAAGGATTCCAGATTAGAATGTGAATGTGTCTGGATGTGATCCAAATCGGTGATCCTGATTTAATGCATCAAGCGCTGCTACATCTTCCGTAGATAATTCAAAATCGAAGACATTCGCATTCTCACGAATTCGCCCCGGATTAATTGATTTCGGAATAGTCAGTACGCCCTTCTGTAAATCCCAGCGAATGACAATTTGAGCAGGCGATTTTCCATACTTACTGCTTAGCTGAGTTAAGAGCGGTAAATCCAAGTGGCCTTGCATAAGAGGGCTCCATGCAGTTATATAAATATTCTTGGCATCGCAATATGCCTTAACCTTCTCTTGTGTCAGAAGAGGACTATATTCGATTTGATTAACTACTGGTACGATTGTGTTATCGGTGAAGAGATCATCGAGGTGGTGAGTTTGGAAGTTACTAACACCAATCGCCCTAACTACACCATCATTGTACAATTTCTCAAGCGCGCGCCATGTTTCCTTGTACTTCCCCTTGACTGGCCAATGTACTAAATATAAATCAAGATATTCTAGTCCAAGCTTGCGACGACTTTCCTCGAAAGCTTCCAATGTCGTATCATAGCCTTGACGACTGTTCCATACCTTAGTAGTTATGAATAACTGCTCGCGTGGCACACCAGATTCACGGATGGCTTGTCCTACACCCTCCTCATTGTTGTAAGCAGCAGCTGTATCGATGGCACGGTACCCAGTTTCAATAGCGGACTTCACGGAATTAATTACTTCCTGACCATCTTGTACCTTGAATACACCAAAACCTAGACGTGGCATTGTAACACCATTGTTTAAAGTAACCGTATCTGTAATGCTTGAAATTTTCAAGGTTGTTCCCTCCTATAATATCGTGATTATCTAATTCCAATTTTATCATAGGATTGTTATCCTTCTCGGTAGGCATTCTTATGCATTATGGTTCATGCGACCATAAGAATTTCCAACAACGCATAGGAAGCAAACAAAAAGCCGCCACAATCACAGAAATCAGTGATTATGACAGCTCCAGCTTTCTTACATATACATTAAATTACGCGGTTACTTCTTTATTATGCTCAACGGTTAAGGCGCCGTCCTTCTCATCAATGATCAATGAATGGCCTTTCGCAATTGAACCTATGAGCATTTCCTCTGACAGTCGATCCTCGATATGCTTCTGAATTGCCCTTCGTAGGGGCCTCGCTCCATAGGTTGGATCATAGCCTTCCTTCGCAAGGAATTTCTTAGCCCCATCCGTTAGAACGAAGTCAATCTCTTGCTCATTCAGGCGCTTACGAAGCTCCTCTGACATTAAGGATACAATGCGCAGGATGTGTGTCTCATCCAATGAATGGAATACGATGATTTCATCGATACGATTCAAGAACTCTGGACGGAAGCTCTTCTTCAGTTCACCTGTTACTTTGTCCTTCATATTCGCATAATCTTTGCCGGAATCCTGTGCAGCTGTAAATCCGAGTGAAGAATTCTTCTTGATCATCTCCGCGCCAACATTGGAAGTCATGATGATCAATGTATTGCGGAAATCTACAGAGCGTCCCTTGGAATCAGTCAACCGACCATCCTCAAGTACCTGCAGCAGAATATTGAATACTTCTGGATGAGCCTTCTCAATTTCATCGAGTAGGATTACCGAATATGGCTTGCGGCGAACTTTCTCGGTCAATTGACCGCCCTCTTCATAGCCCACATAGCCCGGAGGAGCCCCAACTAATCTGGATGTGGAATGCTTCTCCATATATTCAGACATATCTATGCGAATGACAGCATTCTCATCCCCGAACATCGACTCCGCTAATGCACGAGCTAATTCAGTTTTACCAACCCCTGTTGGTCCCAAGAAGATGAATGAGCCTATCGGACGCTTCGGATCCTTAAGACCTGCCCTTGCTCTGCGGATCGCTTTACTAACAGCTACGACAGCTTCGTCTTGGCCGATTATTCGTTCGTGAAGAATACTCTCCATCTTCAATAATCGATCAGTCTCTTCTTCTGCAAGCTGACTAACGGGAATACCCGTCCAGCTAGCTACAATCTGAGCTATATCCTCCGGTGTAACTGCCGTATCGGTGCGACCTTGCTTTTCCTTCCACTCGTTCTTCGTACGATCGAGCTCTTCACGCATCTTCTGTTCTGTATCGCGAAGAGATGCGGCTTTCTCAAATTCTTGGCTTTGAACAGCCGAGTCCTTCTCCTTGCGTATATCATCCAGCTTACTTTCAAGCTGCTTTAAGTTTGGTGGTACCGTATAAGAGCGCAATCTAACCTTAGAGCTTGCCTCATCGATGAGATCGATTGCCTTATCCGGCAAGAAACGATCTGGGATATATCGATCAGATAATTTAACCGCTTGCTCGATAGCTTCATCCGTAATTTTCACCCGGTGATGTGCTTCATAGCGATCACGTAATCCGTGTAGGATGAGAATAGCCTCTTCCGGTGTAGGTTGATCCACCATTATTGGCTGGAAGCGGCGCTCTAATGCAGCATCCTTCTCAATATACTTGCGATATTCATCTAATGTAGTCGCACCAATACATTGAAGCTCTCCACGTGCCAGTGCAGGCTTGAGGATGTTAGAAGCATCAATCGCTCCTTCAGCGCCACCAGCTCCGATTAATGTATGCAATTCATCAATGAATATAATGACATTACCTGCTTGACGAATTTCATCCATAATCTTCTTCAAGCGATCCTCGAATTCACCACGATACTTCGTGCCTGCTACAACAGAGCCCATATCCAAAGTCATTACACGCTTATCGCGAAGTGTTTCTGGAATTTCGTTGTTCACAATCTTCTGAGCTAACCCTTCAGCAATTGCAGTTTTACCAACACCCGGCTCACCAATGAGAACAGGATTATTCTTCGTTCTCCGACTCAACACCTGAATAACACGTTCGATTTCCTTGGATCTACCGATAACTGGATCCAAATTACCTTCACGCGCGATGACTGTTAAATCTCTTGCCAGGCTATCAAGCGTTGGCGTGCTTACATTCGCATTGGTACCATGGCTCGTAGACACACTCTCACTGCTGCCTAATAGCTGTAGAACCTGTTGTCTCGCTTTATTCAGACTAACACCCAGGTTATTCAGAACTCTTGCTGCTACACCTTCACCTTCACGAATCAATCCTAGCAGTATATGCTCTGTCCCTACGTACGTATGACCTAGCTTCCGCGCTTCATCCATCGATAATTCGATAACCTTCTTGGCTCTCGGCGTATAAGCAATATTCGTAGGCTGCTCTTGACCACGTCCAATTAATGATTCCACTTCATCCTGGATTTTCTCCAATCCAAGTCCTAAGGCAATCAGGGCTTTAGCAGCAATGCCTTCACCTTCACGGATGAGACCTAATAGTATGTGTTCTGTTCCGATATTGTTATGACCTAATCGAACTGCTTCCTCTTGGGCAAGTGCCAGAACCTTCTGTGCACGTTCAGTGAATCTACCGAACATCATACTCAACACCTCCATCATCTTATTATATCGTTTACATCATTGATGCGCCAATCGTGAACGAATCAATTCAGCTCTTCGTAAATCTCTCTCATCTGCAGATAATGCCTCTCCAGCATATTGCTGAAGGTATCCGGGCTGTGTCATCACCATTAATTCGTTCAATGCTTGGGCATTTGTCTGCTTGAGTAAACCTAGATCAACACCAAGGCGTACATCAGATAATCTCTGTGACGCTTCTTTAGAATCTATAATCACAGCATTTGATAAGATGCCATATGAACGGTTGACCCGATCAAGAGCGCGAATTTTCGATTCAGATAGTAGCTTATCTCTGGCTGCCCTCTCATGCTCGACTATTTGGCGAGCCACGCTGTAAAGATTATCTATAATATCCTCTTCCGATTGTCCGAGCGTGATCTGATTCGATATTTGAAACAGGTTACCAGTAGCTTCGCTGCCTTCTCCATATAAACCACGAACGACTAAACCCACCTGAGCGATCGCAGATAGAATTCGACTGATCTGCTGAGTCAGCACAAGCGCTGGCAAATGCATCATAACAGAAGCGCGTATTCCTGTTCCAACATTGGTAGGACAGCTTGTTAAGTATCCTCGCTTCTCATCATATGCATAGTCCAATTGAGATTCAAAGATATCATCAATCTGATTACATAAATCCCAGGCCTCTTTTATTTGAAATCCAGGATGTAAGATCTGTATACGCAAGTGGTCCTCTTCATTCACCATAATACTAATGGACTCATTCTCACTTAGCATAACCGCTCCGTTCTTCGATTCATTGGCTAAGGCTGGACTAATGAGATGCTTCTCGACGAGAACTCTCTTCGACAGATCGTTCATCTCATCTAATAGAAGCAGCTCAAAAGCGCTTATTTCATTCAGATCATCAGAATCGAGTAAAACCTTAACACGATTTAGTGTGTCTAGAGAATGCTCATCAGAGGCTAATACTGGAAAGGGTAAACTTTGCAGATTCCTCGCCAGACGAATACGACTACTAATCACAATGTCTGATTCCGGACCGCTGCCTTTCATCCATTCACTGAGTGCCTGATTAAAAAAACTATCCTGTCCCATATCACCCCTCCTAATACATTTGATCATGATTAGTTTTTCTTCTCGAGCTGGCGTATTTGGTCTCTTATCGATGCAGCAATCTCAAATTCCTCTTGTTCTATACATTCTTTCAGTTCCTTCTTAAGTCGATCAACCTCACGCTTTGCCTGGATATCACTGCCGGATCTTCTTGGCACCTTACCCACATGCATGGTATTACCATGCACTCTTCGCAATAACGGATCTAACCGATCCGTAAAGCTTTGATAGCAGGAGCTACAGCCGAATCGACCTATCTTACTAAATTGCGCATAGGATAGACCGCATTCCTCACAATGAAGTATCGGTTGTTTAACCGAATTTAACGTGCTCTGTGAATGCTGGTCAAAATCGAGCAGGCCTGAAATCAGATTGTGGATAGAGAAGCCATTTGTCGTTCCCGGAATTAATTCACCCTTCTCACGGGCGCAGCTCTCACAAAAGTGAACCTCTGACTTCTCACCATTAATAATTTTTGTGAAGTGTAACGTAGCTGCTTTCTTACCGCATTCCTGACATTGCATGATAATCACCCTATTCTAAGTAGAGTTTAAGAAGCTAAAAGTTATGAAGTTAGTGACTAAGCAGTGAGACGAGCATATTCTTTAGCATAATTGCTCTGACTTGATCACGTAATGGAAGCTTAACCAGCAAAGATTCTCTCGAGATGGCCGCCTTTAGTAAGTTTGCCTCCCGTGTGTTAACGTAACCAGCATCCTCAAGCTGATATATCAGACCCTCTGCGGAATCCTGATCAATCTGTTCTCGGACAGTCCGTAGAATATGCTCGAGAATACCATTCTGTTCAGGCATATCGACCTTCTGAATGCGGATATATCCTCCTCCACCACGCTTACTCTCAACAACAAATCCTTTTTCCAATGAAAATCGGGTGCTGATCACGTAATTAATTTGTGAAGGAACACATTGAAATTGATCAGCTAGATCATTACGTTGAATCTCTACTAATCCAGCTGGACTAGTATGCAGAATACTCTTCAGATATTGTTCTATAATATCAGAGATATTACGCATCGATTCTCCTCCATACAGCACTAGATTTTTTGTTGACTTTGACTATCTTTGACTTTTAATTTATTATACTCCGTTTTGTTACATTTGCCAAGTATTCAGAATTCATTAATATCCATACTTATTTTCCACGTATTGATCTGTACTTATACCTGCGTAATTCCACCACAAGTACCTTCTTCATTTTACTTCCAACCGTATGCGCTCCCGTGCTTCAGTTCTATTCATGTCTATGCCATATCTTTCCCTTCAGGTTCAGCACTTAAGCCATTTGTCTGAACCCATGCCCACATAGCCGAGAAAATAGGTTGCAGATTCCACCCACGCTCAGTTAGCTCATATTCGACGTGCAGGGGTACACCAGGATACAACGTTCGTGTAATAATTCCCTTCTCCTCTAGTAAACGCAGTCGATCTGTTAACGTTTTCGGGCTAATCGGGTGTAGTCTACGCCGTAGCTCTCCAAATCGCTTGGTGCCGACAAACAGCTCTAACAGAAGAGGGAGTGTCCATTTACCTTCTAAGATTTCAAGTAAAGGATCAATGGCTTCGATACAAGAGCGATCCAACATTAATGTTTCCCCCATAGTTCATTTTATGAAACTATTGCACTTTATTGTAACTACTTTTCAAATATATCACATCACTGTAGTCTTGTAGAAGAGCAGAAACACAAAATTCTACTCATATCGATATCAATCCCTTATTGGGTGTGCGCAACCGGGGCGTACAATGAATTGGCAGATAGGAGGCACATACATGCAAAGACCATTTAAGGTAGATGCATCTGAGTATCCGTTATAGGACCATTGGATGCCTTATCGCGATGGCATGATTCATTACGTAGACGAAGGGCGGGGGCCAGTCATTCTACTCCTACACGGAAACCCCACCTGGTCTTACCTTTACCGAAACGTCATCAAAGAATTAAGCGGCGAATGCCGTCTGATTGCGCTGGATTACCCCGGACTAGGAATGTCACAAACTCCGTCCGATTATGGGTAATGATTTGGAAGAATCTATATGAAAAATCATACAAAATCATGCAATTGGCGGCGATTAGGAGGCCACTTTATACAAAAAACCGTACAAAATGTTTTCGGGAAGTGGCGGCGATTTGG
>DFXU01000112.1 GCA_002383285.1 Caryophanales bacterium UBA4100 | reverse complement strand
TAACAAATCTAACTCCTAGTGAATACCGAAAGCAAGCTCGATAAGTAAAAGTGTATATATGTTCTATTCATTCAACAGATCTGTTTATGTTCCCTGTTTGATATTCTGTGTAATCTTAAAGATGTAAACATACCAAACACGGGAGGTCAAATGTAAGATGAAAAAATCTATTGCAATACTACTAAGTATCTTGTTAGTCATCACTATTCTTGCTGGTTGTGCTAGCAACAACAATGGGGCTGAGGCTGATAAGGGTACTCAGAATACGCCAGCACCTGCAGCACCAGCTGAAACAGAAAAGCCAAAGGATCCAATTCAGTTGACGATGTGGGGCGGAGTACCTCCAGAAGCGGGACCTCAAGCCGTTGTTGATTCTTGGAATGCTGAGAATCCGGATGTTCAAGTTGAATATGTTCGATTCGTTAATGACGATGATGGGAATCTAAAATTAGATACGGCATTAGCAACAGGGCAGAATGCAGATTTGTTCGTAAACTATACAACGGCATATGTGGAGAAACGAATAAAAGCTGGAGTTACATTGGATTTATCACAGTTTACTGAATACAACATTGATGAAAAAATGGGCGTGGACGCTGCAGATTGGAAAACGGATGGTAAGTACTATGCAATGCCGACAAAGGCAAATAAATTTTTTGTTTGGTTAAATAAAGATGCTTTAGATGAGTTGGGTCTGCCAGTCCCCTTCGACTGGACTTGGGATGACATGGCGATGTACAGTGAGAAGCTGACCAAGCAGGGTAGCTACGGTTTAGTTCAGCATCTAGCAGCTTTTCCGGATCCTTGGGATAGCTCAGTCATTGCAGAGGGTTATGTTAAAGCAGATGGTACGTCTAATCTAGATAATGTTTATGCAAAAAAATGGCTTGAAACGATTAAAGGAATGATGGATAAAGGAACTACGCCACCAATGGGCGAGCAGCTAACAAGTAAGATGCCAGTGGATACGATGTTCCTAAAGGGTGAAGCGGGCATGCTTAATGCTGGAGAATGGATTTTCCGTAGCTCGAATAACATGAAGGATAACCCTCGCAGCTTTAAAATTGCCTTCGCACCTGCTCCGAAGGTAAGTGCTGATCAGAGCGACTTCAAATTCCATGGTGGACTTGGTGATGCGATCTCAATTAACGCCAAATCGTCATATACGAAAGAAGCATGGGAATTCCTGAAGTGGTATGCCGATGGTGGAATGGCTCCGCTAGCCGCTGGTGGACGATTACCAGCCTCGAAGGATGCTGACATGGATGCTGCAATCCAAAGTTTGTTAGGAGATCAAGCCGACACCTATGATCAAGAATCGCTGAAGAAGGTTGTATTTGGACAATTTGATACGTATAGCTTGAATATGCCAACTCAAGCTATTGACTTGCGTAAAGAAGAGTATGAGAAGTATTTCCTGAATGCACAGAGCTTAGATGATACTATTAAAAAGACAGTGGATCGTCATAATGAATTCTTAAAGCAATAATCGTACAAATCAGGTTGTTGAGAAATGTACTTATATGATGATCATAGAATGAGGACTTCGAGAAATTGAAGTCCTCATTCTTGTTAATATAGCGACAAAGAAAGATCATATTTTTGTTCTATACAATGAAGAGATCTGTTTATGTTCTGCCTATTGGATTATGAGTAAGATTTATGTAGAGCAAATACTACATAACAAAAGGAGACTGTACTAGGATGAGAAGCAATTGGAGTCGTAGACAAAGCTGGATGGGCTATTTATTCATCGGTCCCAACATGCTAGGTGTGACTATATTCTTCATATTACCAGCTTTATTCTCATTATATCTCGTATTCACAGATTATCAATTTACGAATCCAGATGTAAATTTTATTGGCTTTGACAACTTCACTAGATTGTTCAATGATGAGGTCTTCTATATCTCATTACAGAAAACAGCGATCTATTTAGCGTCGGTACCTTTATCAATCGGTTTAGCATTCGTAGTAGCGGTTATACTGAACAAATCCGTATATTGGAAAGGGCTTCTCCGTGCGATGTACTTCATGCCGTATATTACGAGTGGAATTGCGATAGCATTCGTATGGATGCTGTTGTTCCAACCGAAGCATGGGCCGATTAATGGTGTTCTTCGTTCGTTAGGTATAGATAACCCACCAGGATGGCTATCAACGATAGAAACCTCCATGTTCGCAATCGACATCATCTGGATATGGTTCTTACTTGGCTATAATATGATTATTTATCTGGCCGCCCTGCAAGAGATTTCCACAGAGCTATTGGAAGCAGCGAAGATTGATGGTGCACGGTATTGGCAAACCATTCGGAATATCGTATGGCCCCTAGTTAGCCCAACTACATTCCTTCTATTAATAACCGGTCTAATTATGACTATGAAAACCTTCGGAATTATTCAAGCGATTACGCAGGGTGGACCAGGTAATAGTACAACTATTCTATCGCTATTCGTTTATAAAACGGCATTCAGATATTACGAGATGGGTTACGCATCAGCTATCTCATGGGTGTTATTCGCTATTATTCTAATTATCACTTTACTGCAATGGTTTGGTCAGAAAAGATGGGTGCATTATTAAGGAGGAGGGCTTTCATTGAATATGAAAAAATGGTTAGTTACACTCATCATGACATTCTTCGCAGTAGCAATGATTCTTCCATTCATATGGATGATTAGTACTTCCTTCAAATCTCCCGCTGAAGTTTTCGTCTTCCCGATTCAATGGATACCATCGAATCCGGTTTGGGAGCATCATGTGAAGGTATGGACAGGAGATCAAAGCTTCGTTATGTATTACATGAATTCATTGAAGATATCAATGATTAGCATGCTCGGAGCTACCTTCTTATCGGCGCTCGCTGGGTATGGATTTGCAAGAATTCAATTTAAGGGTAGAGAGTCGTTGTTTCTCGTTTACCTTTCCATGATGATGATACCGCCCCAAGTTCTGTTCGTGCCGAAATTCTTAATGTTTGATTGGATGGGTATCTATAATACGCATCTAGCTCTTATCTTACCAGGGCTGTTCACCATATTTGGAGTCTTCATGCTTAGACAGTTTTTCTTGTCGATCGCGTTTGAGATCTCAGAAGCTGCATTCATTGATGGTGCAGGTCACATCCGAATATTCACTCAATTGATGATTCCATTGGCTAAACCAGCTCTAGCTACATTAGCAATCATCGACTTCTCTTGGCATTGGAATGATTACGAGAATGCACTAGTATTCCTAATCGATAGAGATTTATATACGGTTCCATTAGGCTTACAGAATTTCATTCAAGAGTTTAATGTTGATTACAACGGGATGATGGCAGCTGCAACAGCTGGGATTATTCCAATGATTATTGTATTCCTAATTGGACAGAAATTTATTATTCAGGGCATATCTAGTACTGCGATAAAGGGCTAAGACTACACCAGATGAGTTCTTCGATATATAGAAGGGCTCATTCTTTCGCTTTGAGTAAAGACACGACTTAGATAGAAGCCATTCTCGTAACCGCAGCGCTTGGCAATCTGATCCAAGGTTAAATTCGTTTCAGTCAATAGATGTTTTGCGTGCTTCATCCGGATGGATTTAACGAATTGCGAAGGAGTTACATGGAATGCGTTCTGGAATCTACGTGTGAGCTGTACAGGGCTCAGCCCTAATGAATGAGCAAGCGTCTTTAGACTTATTGGATCCCATGCTTGCTTCTGTATGATGAGCGCCGCCTGGTTGATTAGGGGGTCATTACTATTCGTTACTACTTGAGATTGATTCTGCATCTTTTCTAGTTTAGCAGTATACAGAATATCCAGCACATAATGACTTTTCAGTTCCCTACTATGACTGTCATTAAACAAGGCTAGCTTCCGTAAGTACTGATAATTGGCAAGGAGTCTATGGGTGTCATTGATACTTAGCTTACCTACCGGAATATCATTGTGTTCGTTGGTGAACTGAATAAAGTGGAATGTCAGAGGAGTAATGGTTTCACGTCGGAATGCGGTATGGGGTGGACAGAAAATAAGATCTCCAAAGGATGCTGAGCCAGTGTGGTTGCCGATTTCATAACGGAATTCCCCATGCTCAATAGCAAAGACGACCCATTGGTCATATAAATCTTCTTTAAGCTGGAATTGCTGTTTCTTCTCCCAGTAATTGTGGACAGTGATTAAGGGACTTCCCATTTGTTCACCTATTCTCGAATTGAAATAATGTATATGCACTATTGTAGAACAGTGCATGGAAAAAAGAAATATACTTTTATATTATGAAATTACGTATATGTAAGAACTAATAAAGTTAAATTGGAGGGCTAGCGATGAGAAGTGAAACTATACAAACTGATATTGCAGTTATCGGTGGTGGACTAGCTGGCGTTTGCGCAGCAATTGCTGCAGCAAGATTAGGCCAAACCGTCTCACTTATTCAGAATCGACCTGTACTTGGAGGCAATGCGAGCAGTGAGGTTCGGGTTTGGGTATGTGGAGCCACAGGCCACGGCATCAATCGTTATGCTAGAGAAACCGGTATCATGGGAGAGCTATTCGTAGAGAATCAATACCGTAATCCTGATGGAAACCCCTATTTATGGGATTTAGTAGTCCTTGAGGCTGTTAAAGCGGAGAAGAACATCCAATTGTTCTTAAATACTGACGTTCATGAGGTGGAAGCATCTGGTTCTGCTGAGGAGAGAAGTATTGATTCCGTAACAGGATGGATGATGGGATCGGAACGACGAATCAGGTTTGAGAGTAGGATGTTCTTAGATTGTACTGGTGATGGTTTAGTAGGCTTCCTTGCGGGTGCGGAATATCGGATTGGGAGGGAAGCCAAGCACGAGTATCGGGAGGAATGGGCTCCAGAGATTGCGGATAACATCACATTAGGGAGTACGATTCTGTTCTATACGAAGGATGTTGGTCACCCTGTCAAATATGTACCACCTAGCTTTGCTAAGGATATCATGTCTACGTCAATCCCTATGAAGCGGGTTATACGGAGTGGGGACTCGGGATGCCACTATTGGTGGATTGAGTGGGGCGGTGAGCTAGATACGGTTCATGAGAATGAGCAGATCCGAGATGAGCTCTCGGCTGTCATCTATGGGATTTGGGATTATATTAAAAACTCGGGTAATTTCGAAGCGGACAATATGACGCTTGAGTGGGTAGGGTCATTGCCTGGCAAAAGAGAATATCGTCGCTTCGTTGGGGATTATGTAATTAACCAGAATGATGTTGTTACCCAGGAGCCCTTCGAGGACCGTGTAGCCTTCGGTGGCTGGTCCATTGATTTACATCCACCACAAGGTATGTATGCAGAAGAAAGTGGATCGAAGCATTATCATATGGATGGGATCTACCACATACCGTTCCGTTCGCTATACTCGCACAATGTAAGTAACTTAATGTTTGCTGGAAGAGATATTAGCGCTACACATGTAGCGTTCGGGACTACACGAGTTATGGCGACCTGTGCAGTTATTGGAGAGGCCGCGGGTACAGGAGCCGCATTATGTTCAGGTAGAGCCATTCAGCCGAGGGAGCTTCATAAAGAGCATCTGGAGCTGTTGCAGCAAACGTTATTAAGGCAGGATGCATCTGTCATCGGAATCCATAGTAATGATCTTGACGATCTTGTGAGAACTGCAAGTATAAGTGCTTCGAGTACGATGAAATCTATTGATGTGAGTTCGGGTAGTAAAAGCTATGACTTAGTTAATCCGGTAGGTGTTCTATTCCCTGTTGAACCACGGCTCGATTCTATTGAATGGTTATTGGATGCGAAAGAGGATACACAATTCTCTATCGAAATCTGGGATACAGGGAAAAGTGAAAATTATATACCAGCGAATCTAATCTTTGAACGAAATATATCGATTAAGGCTGGAGATCAACAGTGGGTTGATATGAACGTCAATTGGATTCCTGAACAACCTCAGAATGTATTTGTCATTGTTAAGCCCAATTCGCATATTCGTCTGTATTTATCAGAAGAACCTGTATTCGGGATATTGAGCTTCGAGAATAAAGTCTCAGTTACCAGAGATTTTGGTGATCATAAGGATGACCAGAAGGTTATGCAGTGGAGTATGAAGAGTCTAAATCGGAAGCTATTCTGTATTAAGGTAAAACCAGAGACGGCGGCCTATAACGCTAATAAAATCAAAGATGGTTATATGAGGCCATATGGCGGACCCCATCTTTGGTTATCTGATCAAGTGAATTCATCCCAAGAGGAATGGGTATGTATGACGTGGCTGCAGCCTAAGCTTATCTCAGAGATAAGAATAACCTTTAATGATGATGTGAATGAAGATTTAATCAATCTTCACCATCACACAACCGCGTTCGACATCATTCCAGAGCTTGTTAAGGATTATCGTATTGAGGCGTGGAATAATGGAGAATGGGCATTATTGCTAAGAGTAACACATAATCGAAAGCGCAATCGTATTCACCGATTTAATCAGCCATATCTAACACATCAAGTTAGAATAGTTATTGAAGCGACCAATGGTAGTACACGGGTAGGGATTATTGATATTAGGGCTTATGAATAAGATTAAGAATATATAGTACTACTCAATAGATAAATGCATTGTCGAAAAGGAGGCAGTGCATTTATCTTATTTTTTTTTTGTCATAATCATTTTTCGTTCCCGTATTCTCCACCTTAAAATTGACGTTAATGTTGAATTTTGCTTTCTTCCAGCCCGTTTCATTCCAATTTAACGATTCGAAATAATCGTGATCTGTGGCGAGGATATATTGTCCGAATAGGAAGGGCTCGGCGTTTATTTTCTGCATCTTTTTTATGACTGCCATATATTCTGCCTCGAATGCCTTATTTACACTTTTCTCTACTGTAGTTATGAGCTTATCTGTAATAACATCTTCGGCAACATCTGTTCCACGAATAAAGCCCGAGCCTTTAATACTCAAGTCAAATTCCACAGGCTTTGTTTTTCTATACTTCATGTCAAGCTTCCAATCAATTTTGGCAAGGTTTATTGTTACCACTTCCCCGCCTTGACCCTTTACTTGAATACTATATCTCTTCTCCTCAAGCGATAGCTCTTTCAGTAAACGTCCACATCCTGCTTCATCTCCACGTAATACACCGACCATTTGGTGATCCTTCAATATCGCCAAATCATGGATACTAGCCTCGCCATTACTGATTCGAGCCATTGGAATATAGGATGAATTCGAAGCAGATTGACTGTCTCTAAGATATTCGAATATTTGGATATCTGTCGTACGTGTTGTTTTTTGTCTTGCTTTAAAGAAGGTGTCTACATAGAGTGAGGGTAACGCAATAAGTGGTGTTTTCATAGATAAAAAATCCTTAGCTGGAGTATCTTCAATAATTAGTAAATATACTTGGTTGCCGATTTGAGGGTGTCTCTCTAATAGATCAAGTACTTCACTCAGATTCTCTTCGGCAACATCCCTAGAGATTGCGACCACCTTTAAGTGGCCGAAGAACAAAGCTCTTGGTGTGACGGTCTCAATGTTAGTGATAGCTTCCATAACTGATTTATCGGAACTGGATATGACCTCGAAATCCTTCTGACGTGGACTTACCTCCGCGCCTAAGCCAAGTATTGGTAGTTGGAAAGAGATTAATAGCTTATCCTCCTCCTCCGCTTTATCAATAGCTAGACCAACAATCATTGATCGGTGGTCTAGCTCCCTTGTGTCGTAACCACAGCTAACAGCAACGATAGAGCTGGACATACATAATAAGATAAGCAACAAAATTCTTCGTATCATGACCTCTTTTCCTTCTTTCTCAGGATCAAGTAGATTAGTAAAACAATAGGCAGCAGTAAGCTATACACAAGCACGTTGATATTATGGATCTGCCAGCTAAATCTAATGTAATTTGGTGTAAACATATAACCGACAAATGATAGTGTAAGGAAAGTAACGATCCATACAGGGGCTTTAAGTTTAGCCCAGCTTTTGTGGGCAATTGCGTAGCTGAACCATACATGGATCATTAATATTTTGTAGAAAGCCATGAGCCAGAAAGCAATAAAGAATAAATCCATTCTTTCCAGCATTCCAGTCCGTGTAGTCGCGGTTTGAACCAAGGCAATAATGGGCGATAGGAGACCAACAGACACATCAAATCCGAATGTACCCAATACTACAATGCTTATCGATACATAGAAGAACATAACAAAGCCCAGACCTATATTCATTGCAGCCCATATAGGTTCATCCTTCTTAACATGCAAGATGAATGCTAGTAACGGAACGATTCCCCCATACCGAGCAGCGTTGGAAATGGAGCTTTTCAAGAACGTCATCAGATCTGTGTTCCAGACTGGGAGGACATACATCCAATTAAAATTCTCACTAAAGCCCAAAAAAACTATGATTAGTAATACAACGATTTCCAGAAAGGCGAATAAGACAACAAATCGAGTGATTGCTAGGATTCCATAAAAAACTGCGACTCCCACTATCAAATAGAAGGAGAGCACAATAATCCAGGTAGGGGTGGATGGTAACAAATATGTTTGAACAATACTAATTAATGCTTTCGTCATTGTAATGCAGCCAAGCAGTGTGCTGCTAATGAGGTAGAGCATGGTGACCCAATATATGATTGGCCATAGATTTAATCGTAATGCTTCAAAAAAATCATAATCGCTGTACTTCTTACTAAACAGGTGGATCAACCATAATAAGAAGAAGTATGGAACTGATGTAACGATAAGCTGCAGCCAGACATTGCGTGTTTCTTCCTCCGAGATGTAAGGTAGGAATATGATCCCCAAGGTAATGGTGGAGCAGAATGTGAATACGACTACATCAACTGATCTAAATTGTCTCTGTATATACAAGCGATGACCTCACTTCTATCCGTTATTTCGTGGCGGCTTTTGTATGAATATTTGGAAAAGCTCTTTAGGGTTTAAAGGTGTGAGGGGTGAAAGATAGGGCTTGGATAGTGATGTAAGGTGACATAGATGGATGAATATTAAGAATAATCCGATGGATAGTCCGTATAATCCCAGTGAGGAAGCAAGGATGAGTAATAGATATCTACATACTCTAACGGAAGACACGAGATCCCACGATGGCGTTGTAAAAGATGCTATTGCCGTTGAGGCAACAACAATTATCATTGTGCTGCTTACAACCCCAGCCTCAACCGCAGCTTGGCCTATCACCAATCCACCAACAATGCCTACAGTTTGTCCGACTACCTGGGGTAGTCGCATGCTTGATTCGACAAGAACATCTAGTGCAAAAACCATCATAAAAGCCTCAGCTGAAGCGGTAAAGGGAATATTATTACGCGCCTCCGCTATGGTTAAGGCTAATGTGCTGGGTATGAGTTCGGGATGAAAGGCTATTAGGGATACATAGAGAGCTGGGAATATCGTTGCGATAATAAGACTTGTCATACGGACTATGCGCAGCAAGGTTTTATGCCAGACCTGCAGAAAATTATCCTCACTAGTTAAGAATAAATCAAAGTGAGCGATAGGTAAGATGATGCCAAAGGTGGAATTGTCTACAATGACTATAACCTTACCTTGACTTAGTGAGTAGGAGGCGTTATCAGGTCGTTCCGTTTTCATGGACTGCGGAAAGACGGACATCGGATGGTCGAAGAGATATTTCTCCAGCTGTCCTGAACTCACAACATTATCATCAGCTACCTTATATATTCTCTCGCTAACTAACTGAACAAGATCGGGGTCCACATATTCCTCTAAATATAGAAGCGCTACATGAGTATGGCTTAAGGTTCCAACATGAAATTCTTTCATCTTCAATCTGGGGTCCGCAATAAACTTTCTCATGATTGAGACGTTGGTACGGCTATCCTCAATAAAGCCCATCTTTGGTCCGTAAACCTGATGCTCAGTTGTTGGGTCGCTCGTATTTCTTTTTTCGAATGAAGCTAATTTGACGCTTACAGCTTCAAGACCATCAACATGGAAGATGACATGACCAGTTAAGCAGCGCTGAATTAATTGTTTCCAGTTGGTTATTTCATGAATTTGATTTGCCTGCACAGCCTCTTGTGATTCTTTAACATAGGTAAGATTGTTTTCTTTAATTCGTTTGTTCAATGGATGAATAATCCAATCATGGAGAAGGCTGTCATCGATTAAACGATTGATATAATATATGTAAACTTGCTGCTTCGAAGGAAGCTTCATATCTCTTACTTGAAAATCATCACTGTCCTGAAATATCTTTGTGATGAACCGGTGAAGGGTTTCTGAGTCTTTAGGCAGTTTATGGTTTTCATCGATATCTATTTTTCTTGATAAATACTCCTGATAGCCAGGGAGTGGTGTTGTACTCTTCGATTGCTGCTTATTGCTTTTTCTATTCTTAAAAAACATGAATTTATTCTCCAATTCCATAACTAGATTGGTCATAGTGTACCCTTATTGTAATGAATTATGATAATTCATTACTCCTAGTTATCGATATGTTGCTCTACTAACTTTTTGAGTAATTTAATGTCAGTCGTGTTATTTAGAACGTGCGTTCGTTTGTGCTGATTGTATCATATTATAAACTCCGGGTATTAATTACACTGAGTTGCTATTTATAATCTCACAATAACAAGTAGAGCTGCTCTTGTAGGCTTTTTACTCCTTAATACCATGTACGGATAGCACTTTTTTTGTTATATTTCTATTGATAGATCTGAGGACGCACTGTTCATATTTCACTTGCATAAAATTTTCTTCAATATATTAATTGTTACTGCAACCAATATTCTAACGGCACCGTCTAAGAGGGTGCAAGAGAGGGGGATCCTAGTGGTAGAGCAAGATCTAATCAGAGCTGCTCAAGCAGGCGATCGCGACGCCTTAGTGGATCTGTTACGGGGCATCGAAACACATGTCTACCGAACAGCTTATTATGTTCTGGGCAATGAACAGGATGCAATGGATGCCTCTCAGGAAGCTCTCCTGCGAATATATACAAAAATTAATTCCTACGAACAGAAGGCACAGTTCAAAACATGGGTACAACGAATCGTCACGAACGTATGTATCGATAAATTTCGGCGTACGAAACCGACAGTTTCGATGGACGAGCATAATATGGACTTCGGAGCGGACAATAATGTTGAGGATGAAGTCTTATCCACATATGTGGCACAAGATATACAAGATGCAATTAATAAGCTCCCCGATCATCACCGTGCGGTAGTTGTACTCCGATATCTACAGGACTTTTCGTATAACGAAATTGCGGAATCCTTGAATCTTCCATTGAACACGGTGAAGTCTTATCTGTTCAGGGCGAGGCAACAGCTACAGACATTACTCCCAGATTATCAGAAAGGTGGTGTACGGGGATGACCAATCAAGAGGTGAATGAATACATGCAGAGATTCTTGGATGATGACCTGAATGAGGAAGAGCTAGAATCATTGATGGAGCACATACGACTAACCCCAGCTAGTGCAATAATATTCGAGCGTCTTCAACGGCTGGACAGCGAGCTTGAACAGCTTCCGAAGGTAATTCCTCCAATAAGCATTGTCGATTCAATACTTCCCCAGCTAGAATTATCTGGGTTAGCTGAGCATTCTCCCGTAGCTGAAACCGCAATTATCAATGACAAGCAGGGTCGTGTCGTTCCAGTGGAACGCAGAATGACTTTACGAGATCGTGTTAATTATAGAGTTCTGGGCGGTGTTGTCGCTGCGGGTATCATATTAACTCTTTTCTTTACAAATTTCGGTCCTCAAATGTCCTTTCAGAGCGCGAATGAGAATTCTGCAGCTGATAGTATGATGATGGATACGATAGTGGTAGAGGGAGAGGCAAGTTTATCAGAGGATGATGTCTCTAAACAAGCTTTATCTGACGAAGCGGGGCAGAATGAAGCTAAAGAGGATATTAGTGAAGCGCAACTCTTTGCAGACCCGAAGGCACCTGAAACGGAAATGAATACATCGAATTCTACGGATGCTGTTGAATCTCCAACACCATGGGTTGATAAAGGCAGATCTACTGGATATGGAATTACAGGATCTGCTGGAGCGTTAAATAAGGATGCAGCAGCGGAGGAATCTGCACCTGATACAGCACCTGATACAGCACCTGATACTAAAGCTACAACCGATAATACCTCCGATAGAAATTTAGCAACAGAAGAAACTAATCAGCCTGCAGAAGACCGAGTGATGTTAACTATGACCTCATTATTGCCAGCAGTGGTCTCTCCGGATGAACAATTCACAGGTACTGTGACGGCTGTAGCTGAAGGTAGTCAACAGATATTGATCGTTGATCAGAGTGGTAATCAGGTTTATCAATCAGCTGTATATGAAGGCTCACTTGAGCAGTTGACATGGTCTCCGGATAGCACTCAGCTTCATTTCGAAGCAGTTCTGGATAATGAAACTAGGATACACATGACGATTCATGTTAATACACAAACCGAAACAATAAAAAAAGCGGAATAAATGCACAACTGACTAATCATCTGCGTATAGTATATTAACAACAGTCACCGACGTCTAAATCGTCGGATGACCACATGAAGAGGATTCCTAGGCCTTTCTTCATGTGTTGATATAGATGTGCGAACAACAAAGGGGCGATGTCAATTTTTGACGTAGTCCCTTTGTTGTTTTACTATAAGGTAATGACCAGACAATAATAGAGGTGTATGCTGTGGATTATCGTACTGCTGCTAAAGAAATCAATAAAGGAAACGTTCAGCCTATATATGTTTGTTATGGATCAGAATCCTTCTTAATGAAGGAATTCATTAAATTTCTAACAGACCAATGGATCGAATTGAATGATCGTGAATTTGCAATGAGCAGGTTCGATCTGTCAGAAACGAATGTAGAGGAAGCTATCGATGACGCTGAGACGCTTCCCTTTGTGGGACAACGTAAACTGATTATTGCCAAGGATGCCACCTTTTTTACTGCTGCTAAGGATAACTCTAAGATTGAACATCGGCTTGACCGTCTAATGGAGTATCTACAAGCTCCTGCAGACTTCTCCGTAATCGTATTTACAATAGCGGCTGATAAGTTAGATGAACGGAAGAAAATAGTCAAGCTACTGGGTGAACAAAAGGCGCTTATTCCTTTTCCATTATTAAGCGGGGATGATCTTACCTATTGGATTCGTCGTCAGTCTGAGAAATTGCATTGTAGTTTAGACGATGCTGGCATGCAAACATTAATCTTAAGCTGTGGAGCCAATCTTCAGAATCTGGCAGGTGAGCTACAGAAGCTATCTCTTTATGTAGGTGAGAATGGGGTCATTACCGCTGATATTGTGAAGAATATGGTTGCCCGAAACACGGAACAGAATGTATTCATGATGATTGATGAGCTTGTTCGTCTGCATATTGATAGAGCTTTAAGTATTCTCTATGATTTGTTAATGCACAAGGAAGAGCCAGTTAAGATATTATCGCTCATGGCAAGTCAGTTCCGGAATATGTTACTTGTTAAACAGCTTATTCAGCAAGGTTTAAGCCAACAGCAAATAGCTGCACAGCTAGGAATTCACCCCTATAGAGTGAAGCTTGCTGGGGAGCAAGCTAGACTATATGAAGTGGACAAACTAAAGCTAACAATTTCTCGACTTGCTGAGGTAGATTATCGGATGAAGACAGGTAAGATGGACAAGGTACTCGCACTTGAGATGTTCATGCTGCAGTTAGCGGGATAATTACGTAGAGAAAAAAAAGCTGCTCCGCAGTTAGTCTGCGGGGCAGCTTACATTCATATCTCTTATTACGCTTGACTAGTAAGCTTGTTAACGGCTTTAGCTAGACGAGACTTCTTACGAGCAGCGGCATTCTTGTGGACTAGACCCTTACCTGCGGCTTTGTCCAATTTCTTAAATGCTGGCAATAAAGCTGTACTAGCATTCTGTCCATCATTATTTGCAATAGCAGTTTCAACTGCTTTGATTGATGTACGTAGGGCTGATTTTTGAGATGCGTTAAGCGCACGGCGCTTTTCACTTTGTTTTACTCTCTTGATTGCTGATTTAATGTTTGGCATTGCATTCACCTCCCGTGTTTCCTAGAAAGACAACCTGTCACGGTGTGCCTGTTCACAACTCTAAATATTCTACCATGCGACTATGTAAATTGCAATAACAGTTCAGTCATTATTAATACTAGCAGGACAACCTATTTGTATTACCTTCAGCCATTTGATATAGACGGATTCTTGCTCTTCTTACTAAGCACTTGACGGTATTCTCGGGGCAACCTATTTGATTACCAATCTGTTGGTATGAGGCACCCTCATTGTGCTTGAGCATGAAGATTAACCGTTGTTTGGTTGTTAATTGATTCAGATTTCTCTCTAGCTGAGATTTGGTTTCATCATGAATGTAAGATAGTTCCGGTGTAATATCATTGCTGAAGATAGGTGAATTCTCATATGAGACCCATTGAATTCGTTTATTTCTTCGCCATTGGTCGACGAATAAACGGTATCCCGTACGATACAACCAAGTTTTATATGAGGTTGGATAAGTGTCTTGCTCATAGAGACGTAGAAATGTTTCCTGTAGTAAATCAGCAGCTTCCTCGTGGTTTCTTGTCAGTCGGAATAAGTATCTTTGTAAGGAGGCATAGCTTTCTTCATATATGGATTTGAATTGTTGTTTCGAATATATGTTAGCCGACATTGAATTTGAATTCCTCCTTGCAATAACTCGATGATCTCATTGTAATCCCTTACATCTGGGATAAAAAGGAGCGAATTGTTGTAAACAGTGACGATTTGTTAGATCTATACTTCATAAGAAGGGGCTTTAATGATAATTTGTGTACCGTCACATTCCAGAGTCGCTTTATCTATTATCCCCAAAGCTTCCAAATGGGGCTTGGGGATCTGGAGTCTCCCTATGCGATCAACTACTGCATATTCCTCGTGAGTTGTGCGAGCGAATTCTAGAGCTGCATTACGCTTGATCATTTCCGAACTTGTCAAACCATCACGAATGGCAATGACTCGGTCGACTTGCTGCGCTAGTGATAAATCATGTGTAACTATAACGATAGTTACACCTAATTCACGATTCAACTTACGAAAGGTGTCCATGATCTGGTCGGATGTCTGGCTATCCACTGAACCAGTCGGTTCATCAGCGAGTAGTAATGATGGCCGGTTAGCTAGTGAGATGGCAATCGCAACTCGCTGCTGTTCTCCCCCAGACAATTGTTGTAGTTTATTGTTCATTCGATGCTCCAAGCCTACCCAAGTGAGAAGCTCCTTGGCATAGGAGCGATCGCTCCTACCATCCATCATCATAGGTGTCTCAACATTCTCCAATGCAGATAAGTAAGGGAGCAGGTTTCGTGCATTGCTCTGCCATATGAAGCCTACCGTCTTCCGCTTATATTCAACAAGCTGCTCGTCGGTGATCTTCAGTAAGTTCCATTGACCAACACGTACATTACCTGCAGAGGGTCGGTCTAGTCCCCCGAGAATATTGAGCAAGGTAGATTTACCGCTCCCACTATTGCCAATGATCGCCATCATCTCACCTTGAGCTACAGTAAAGTTAAGCCCCTGCAAGGCGACGACCTCGATGTCGTCGGTTTTATATATTTTGACCAATCCTTCACATTCTATCATGTCCTAAATTCACTCTCCTCCTCTGTAGATTAGCGTTCTTCACCAAGCTTAACCGCCTCATGCACACGAAGCTTACGTATTTGTATGAATAACAATCCAACTCCGATCAGCAGCATAACGCCGACCACAGCATATAGCTTCGCGGTATCCTTGGCTTCAAACACGATACGGAATGGTGGAATTTGGCTAGCAGAATCACCAGCAGCCTGCAGGAAGGGCAGGAATATGTAGCTGGATAGCTTGCCTATGCTGATACCTAGGGCGATGGAGAGTCCAGTCGTAAGCAGCTGCTCCATTAGCAGCATACTGGTTAATTGACCGCGTTGCAGACCCATTGCACGAAGAATCCCGAATTGCACGACACGACCGGATAGGGTGAAGAACCAGTAAAGTATATACCCAACTAATGTGATTAACATGGAGATGATGAAGCCCAGACTTAGAATGCCGAATACACCACCTCGAGATGGGTGATTGATCTGATCGATCAATGCATTACGAACATCTCGCACCTCTGATACTTGAATTTGTGATGCCGCCAGTTTCTCAACAATAGGTGTGACTTTAGCGCCATCCTTCATATTCAACCAGACCTCATAAGGAATTTTGTTGATCTGATTGTTGACATAATCGAGATTAGAGATGAAGAACGGCATGGTATTCGGATAAAGGCTTGGCCAATAAGGGACAATGCCTACAACGGTAAATTCAATAGAAGTCTGTTCCACACCAACCGATATGCCAACCACATCCCCTTCCTTCAATTGATACTTCTCAGCGAAAGGTGAGGAGATCAGAACTGCTTGCTCGTAATAGCTAAGTAAGTCCAAATAAATATTAGGATGTACAGGGTACAGATCAGATCTGAACCAGGCGGCCTTGGAGAAATCGAGATTATCAATGCCGATCAGCTGGCCTTGGCCAGCTGATTTGCCGGATACCGTAACCTTACCGCTCGTCTTTAACACCCGGGCTGCCGCTTCAACCTCATCTAGCTGGCGGAAGGGTTCGAAGGAGGGCTCGGTATAATAAATGATGCTCTCATCATTCTGATCCTGATAGCCTTCCCAAACGGCTTGTATGACTACATCTGCCCCATATTGATATAGTGTTCGATCGTCTGAGTTCATATCAATCGTCCTAGCAGCTGAGGAGTTGTATACGCCGAGTCCGACGGTTAATAGAAGTAGAATCATGATCGGATAATAGGAATTGGCTGAGCGTGACAGCTGTGTTAGGGTAAGATGCATAGTGACCGGCATATAGTTCCGTCCAAGCCGATGGAACAACAGCAGGAACCATGGGAATAGACGAAGGAACACAAGCCCCAAGGCGAAAATTGACAATGCAGGAACAAAGAATAATAAAGGTTGAACTTGGAGCTGCTCGGACGAAAGACCCGTATTGACACCCAGCATTCGATTGGAATTGAACATGTACCATCCGCTTGCTGCAGCAAGCAGTACAACAAGATCAAGATAATAGCGTTGCCATAGGGGCTTAGTTGAACGGGCCATATTCCGCTTATAGCTTACGATAGACGATCTTGCATACATGGCAACGGGAATAACACTTGCGCCAATTGCTATAGCCACAGCCAACAATCCATATAATAACGTCGTCCAGGTGAAATCAATTGGGATCACCTTTCTTCCAACGAAGGATAGAAAGCCGCTTGCCGATCCGATACTCTTGGAGAGAAACCATCCAATAGCGGAACCTAGCAATAAAGAGCAGCCACCGAGCAGAAGTCCCTCTAATGTGTATAGCCAAATAATGATCCTCGTGCTTCCTCCACGGCTCTTAAGTACAGCGATATCCGCTCTCTGTCGGTCAAGCGACTGTCGGGCATTCATAGCAATGAAGTAGAATACCATCGCGATCATGGGCGCTGCTAATGCGAACAGCGTCGCTTGCATCTGAATACTCTGTACTCTGAAATCGTATAACATATTGAGAAAGCTCAAGCTTACATGTGTATTCGTAAGCTTCTGGAACAAGCTGATATCCAGTCGATCGAGTGTGCGAATAAGGGGCGATAAATCACTTGTTCGTATCTGCTGGAGATCGAAGGCATAATACCAATCTGCGGTTGCAAGCGGTATATTCAGCTTCTTCAATATGTGTTCATGTAGAGATACCTCTGATACCATCAAGGATTGAAGCAGCAGATCTTGACCACTGACGACCCATGCGGGGTCAGTCTCATTATTCAGCTTGTAAGTACCAACAATCTCAACCTGAAGCTTCTGCTGCATACCGTCCCCATCGAGAGCCGTATATTGATACACATCACCAATCTTCATCTCATGTCGATATAGCGCATCTTGAACAACAATTGCTTCTAGCTTATCTGTCTGACTATGCTCCTCGTACATCCGTCCCTGTGTAATCTCTATTAACTCAGTGAGACCGGGTTGTGTAGCAAGCTCAAGCTGTCTAAATTTGCTAGAGCCTGCTTGATTGGGATCAACAGATTTGATTTGCGAACTACGTATACTGAATCTGCTGACAAGCGGATCGGAGGGGAAACCGATATCGGAAGGGAGCACATCACGAATATAGGTGTCCGTATTCTCTAGTGCTTCCAGATCAGTTTCAGCTTGACCAGCCGCTTGGTACTTCATATATAACGAAGCAGGGGGCAGCCCGTTTGTCTGTCGCTCCAATGTTTGAGAAACGAGCCTTTTGAGCGATCCGTCGGAATACATCGGAATACTCATGGTGAAGGAAACAGCGATAGTTAGTCCGAGCAAAGTGCTTATGGTGAACCAGCGATTATTCCACATTTTCCGATAAAGAAATCGCAATATGGCCATTATTTACCAGCTACTTTCTGACCCTCGGTCAAGCCTTTGACGATTTCTACTTCTGTTGTTGATCGTTCACCAATTTCCACATCAACCTCACCCTTGGAACCATTAGCTTCAACCACGACCACATAATTACGACTGTTCTGTGTGCGCAGAGCTGCTACAGGAATGACTAATACATTGTACTTACGCTCAATGATGACGGAGACGGATAATGGGGTCCCGCGTGACAAGCCTACAGGCATGGCTTCAAGCTCGACCAACAAATAATGATCAATCGAGTCGTTGCTCGAATTCTCAGTGACCTCAGGCAGCCTACTTACCTTACCCTTCAGTTCTCCTACAGTATTGATGTTTACCACAACCTCCATTCCGGTCACAATATTATTCAGATCAGTCTGACTTAATATCGCCGCAACAGTTAATGTGGATAGATCAGCAATCGTTCCCACCTTGCCATATGCTTTAACCGAATCACCCTTCTTGCCCGTGAAGCTGACAATTGTTCCATCATAGGGTGCGACTAATTTGGAGGCGTCAACCTTCTCCTGTAATTGGGTCCATTCATCCTGGAGTAATTCGAAATCCAGCTTCTGCTTCTGAAGGATCAGTTCATTCTGTTCTTCTGCATCACGCAATATTTGCTTCATGTCTAATTCTGCCTTCGCTACCTCGATTTCTTTCCTACGCAGTTGAGCCTCTAGGTCTCCCGAATCCAGTTCAGCGATCAGTTGTCCCGCTTCTACTGTATCTCCACTCTTTACATATATCTCCTTGATTCTTTGGCTGTCTTCAGTGAAGAATAGATCTTCTTCCTGCTGGGACAACAGCTTTCCCGAACCACTAGCCTTCACTTCAATCGTTCCTCTCGTTACAGGGTATTCCGGTTTCTGAGCAATCTTAGGAGTATTGATGATAGGTACAATTTCTTTCTCATCCTCCTGCGGAAGCAGTCCACAGCCAGTAACCATTACAAGAAGAAGGGTGAAAGTAAGAATACGTATGTTATGCCTTAATGAAAATACCATCGGCCATTGTGTAAACATGGTCTGCTGCCTCCCAAATCGTTGAATCATGTGTTGTCATACAGATGGCAATTTGCTCGGTATCGATAATGTCTCGGAAGATGGTCATCACCCTTGCGGACATCTGCGAGTCGAGTTCTGCAGTAGGTTCATCAGCTAACAGCAACGTGGGGCGGTGAGCTATCGCCTTCGCAATGGCTACTCGTTGTTGCTCTCCTCCAGAAAGCTCTGACGGACGGTGATGTGCTCGTTTACCTAGCCCAACTAGATCAAGGCATTCTAGAATTCGGTGCTTGTGGGTCGATATCGGTATCCCTGCCATTCTTAGGGATAACTCGACATTCTCATAAGCTGACAACAGAGGCATCAGAGCGAATGACTGGAAAATAATTCCTAAACTCTGACGGCGGAGTCCAGTTCTTTGGTAATCACTAAATTGATGTAGATATTGATCCTGAAACCATATTTCACCTTCTGTTGGAACGTCCAAGCCGCCTATTAGATTAAGCAGCGTAGTCTTGCCAGATCCAGATCGTCCCTTTAGCATGACTAATTGTCCCGTATGTATGGACATATCAATACCCTTCAGTATATCAACTGTGGTTCTGCCGGTGTGAAAACTACGCTTCACACCGGTCACCTTTAATAGCTGGTTAGATATCATCATTACTCTTCGAGCTTCTTCTGAGTTAATAGATCTTGACCTTTGGTTTGAATAACACTTATAGCATCTGTAATCGTCTTCGTTCCACTGACAATCAAATTCATCTCCTCTGAAGCCATAGCAGCAAATTCATCCTTAAAGCCAATTGGGAACCTCTGAGCAAATGTAACCGGGTTTTGACCTAGCACAGTGAAGGCCTGTAAATTATATTCTTCGTTCGAGATATACTCAGTGCGGGTAGATAGCTGAGTTGAGGAATTGGAATTTGTCTTCGCCAGCTGGTCACCATTAATATATTTAATAAGCTCCCATGCAGGACTCAGGTTCTCGGCTGATGCACTAATCGACCATATGGTATCGAGACCTAGAGCTCCAGTTACGTCAGGATTCGTGGGATCCACAGGGATGGTAACTAGGTCCCAATTGATCTCTTGAATTTCCAGAAGCTTTGACCCACCTGCTGATGAACCGTTTGGTGAAGCGCTAACTGCCCCGCGTTTTGTTGCTCCGCCCATACGCTCTGACATCTGCAACATATTCATCAGGAATGACTGATCAATCGTCATGGCAGCTTTACCTGCAGCAAAATTCATCGTACCCATACTAATAGACATTGATACACCTCCAGCTCGACGGATTATACCGCCACCACCGAATGGGTTGCTACCGCTTGGAATGGATACTTTCCCTGACTTATAAGAATTGGTCACGGTCTCAATTATCGCTTTCCACTCGTCTGTTTGAATGGATAGCTGTCCAGAATCGTAATCGACATAGGTTAGCCCTTTGGCCGTCCCCATCGTCTCGACTAGATCGAATGCAGTGTTGCCGGATAAGACCAATCCATACGTTTGTTCCTCGCCTTGCCCTTCGGTAGGAAATCGTTCTGCTAGCTGCAGAATCTCTTCCCAGCTCATCCGATCTGTTGGGTAAGGAACTTTATACTTATCGAACATATCCTTATTATAGTAGAGGGCTTTGCTAGAGAAGCTTGGACTAAGTCCATAAAGCTTGCCTCCACCCTTGTTTTTTAACAGCTCGATGGCGCCAGGCAGCATCTTTGTAATTTCAAATTGATCTTGTTTAATAACTGTATCCAGGTCGTACAGATAGCCATCATTAGCTAGTAGCTCATATTGATCCTCTGTCAGTGAAACAACGTCCGGTTTCTGTTCATCCACAAGCTTCTTCAACTCAGTCGCTGGATCATCCGTATTCCAGATGGACTCGGTAGCGATCACTTCAACTGCAACGTTAGGGAACATGGCTGTAAAGGCGTTACCATATTGCATGTAGAAAATTTCTTCGTTAGTATAAGCAATCTTAAGTGAACCGGCTTCATCTCGCGATAATGAGTCTACCGCTTGATTACTCTTACCTTGATTACCACAGGCTGCTACTACGACTGTCATGACCAGCAATAGTAGGATTGCTGACTTCTTTGATTTGTTCATGATTTCACCCGTTTCTAATAATATTTGATCGTAATAACTTCTTTTTCAGTATGATCAGTTTTTTTTAGAATTTAATTTGAATAGATGAGTGGAAGCTTAAATCTTGCTTAAAAGTACATAAAGAATTTGGAGCGATAGTCACGGGTATGAGAATGTGTCTGGAATGTATTGAATAGCAAGGGTAGATTTGTAGCTGAATTCGGAGGTTATCGTAATGTGGAGACCGTGATTCGGGCAGTGAGCGAAGTACTTGATGAGGAGTATGGGATGGATGCCTCTAAACTTAATCCTTGGTACTTTCCAAGCATCGCAGAATATTGCACATTGCTAGAGCAACAAGGCTTTCATGTAACGTACGTTGTTCATTATGATCGCCCTACTCAGATAGAAGACGGTGAGAACCTGCATTCCCGGAATATTATAACAAGGAATCCAGTAGCCCATATCTTATAAGGGTTTTCAAAGCCTTTTGTACAAACCCTTGTTATAATTTTTTTATAACAAGGGTTATCTGGAAATTGATTAACCACGCGGACTTAGTTGTCTTGTGTATGATTTTTCATATACATTCTGCCAAATCGCCGCCACTTCCCGAAAACATTTTGTACGGTTTTTTGTATAAAGTGGCCTCCTAATCGCCGCCAATTGCATGATTCTGTATGATTTTTCAGATGCATTCTGCCAAATCATTACCAATTGCATGATTCGGTATGAATCCTCTATGCCTGGATAATTATTATACGGAATCCGGCATCCTACATTTAATAATAGATCCAAAGAATATCCAATAACCAGGAGAACTTTTGTTACCTTGGTATAATTTTTCGGGAATTCAGGGTGAGAATGGACTTAATCTGTGGTTGAAGTTTTCGCTGATCATTTTTTCGGGCAGCTAGGTGGAGTAGAGAGGAGCATGGCTATCGAAAAAACAATGATTAAATCCAGAAAAGATTTATTCAGGAATGGCTCTTGGTTTGTGGACTATAAACGAATAAGAATTAGAACTATAAAATTATAAAGTCAATAATGGCATGCTAATAACTAACCGTGTTCCTACACTTTTGCTCTCCGCATGGATTTTACCGTTATGTCCTTCTACGATCCACTTGGCAATGGATAAGCCTAGACCAGTTCCTCCATCTGCACGCGAGCGAGCTTTGTCTCCGCGATAAAATCGGTCGAATATATAAGGTAAGTCCAGCTGAGAAATACCTATTCCATTATCTACGATTTCAATGATAACTGTTTGTGTATATTTTTTTAAGCTAATCCTTATGAAGCCTTGCTCATGTGTATATTTTAAAGCGTTGTCGAGCAGGATGATCAATAGCTGATGAATTCTTTCGTCATCGGCATGGACGAGAACAGCCTCGTCAAGCTCTGTTTGGATGACAATTTCTTTAATCTCCGCAAGATAATTCATTTGATTGATAACATCGTTCAAGACCTTATCAATATGAATTGGCTTTAATTCAAGCTCCGTCTGGTTGGAATCAACACGTGCTAATGTGAGTAAGCCATTAACTAGCTTATTCATTCTTTTGGTTTCTTTTAGGATTGTGGAGATATAGCGGCTTTCTTGTTCAATCGTCTGTTCGGGGTGTCGAAGCAGTAATTCCGTGTGTGCTTGTATGACAGAGAGTGGAGTTCTCAGCTCGTGTGATGCATCAGAGACGAATAATTGCTGCTTCTCCCACGATAGCTTGATGGGTATAAGAGCCCTATCCGCTAGGTAGAAGCCAGCAAGTATCGTTATTATCAGACCCAACCCGCCGCCTATAAGCAGCACGTAGAACAAGCTATGAAGCATATCCGTTTCTGTTGTTATATTCGTTATGTATTGAATGGTTTCGATGGGCTCACGTATCCCGCCATTAGCATCAACCATGTATCCGACTTGTTGATCCTTTAATGTGATTACTCTGTAATACTGCTCACCTATCTTCACGTTCTGAGGGTCCTCATTTAGCTTGGAAGGGCTAAATTGCTGAATCTCTTTCTCGCTTAAATCAGGAATGAGCTCTTTCATCATCGACTGAGAAACTAAACGATCCTCGGAGAGCCACAGTAACTGATATACAGGACGATCCAGATTTGAGAGTCGAGCGCTAATAGCTTGTCTTAATGGAAATGCAGGTGCCGATAGCTCGAGCGTTGGCATGGCATCTGTTGCTTGTGCTACCAACACTTTGCCGAATCTGGTCGTCATACTCTCCATGGTTTGATCGACACGGTTAAACAGCTGAACCCGCATGTATCCATATAGAGCAATGCTAAGTGATATCAGTATAATGAAGAGGACGATTGCATTGCGCAGTGTGAGCTGTAGTCTGGTTTTACTAAACATTAATTTCTCCCCTTCAACATATAACCAACACCGCGGATGGTTTGAATGTAGCTCTCATAGCCAGATCCAACTAGCTTCTTGCGCAAATAATGTACATATAAATCAACAACACCGGAGCCGGATTCCGAATCGAAGCCCCATACCCGATCAAATATTTGTTCACGCGTCAGGATTTGCTCTTTGTTAAGCAGGAGGAATTCCAGCAGCTCATATTCCTTGACCGTTAGTTGTAGGGGCTCTCCATCAACAAAACCATCTATCGTTCTCGTGCGAATCGCAAGACCCCCGTATGTCAGCTCACCCTCAGAACTAACGTCGGTTTGTCTCCTTAACAGCGCACGTACTCTTGCTAATAGCTCAGGAACAGCGAACGGTTTAACGAGATAATCATCTGCTCCCGCATCCAGCCCATCTACACGGTCATTTACACTATCTTTAGCTGTTAACAGTAATATAGGCGTCTTCACTGCGCGTGAACGCAGCTTACGGGTAATGGATAAGCCATCAACTCCAGGGAGCATGATATCTAGAATAATGAGGTCGTGTACGCCATGTTCGGCAATATATAATCCCAGATTTCCATCTTCTGCTATATCAACTTGGTACGCTTCCTCTCTCAAGACTGTAGCAATTGCGTCTAATAGCGGCAGGTCATCCTCAACAATTATAATGCGCACAAGAACCCCCAGATTAATTGGCATCTATCCCTTGCTATCTATCATATAGCTTGAACATTAAAATTTAATTAGAAATTCGTATAAAACCAGCGTGAATACAGCAAAATATCTAAAAGCGCCTACTTCGCAAACAAGAGGAGATAATAATGGATAATTATACGAATGACAAATTTTCCGACAGAACAGATCTTGCCGTAGAGGCCAAAGAAATTGCCTCCCGCTCACTTGGTGATACCATATCTGGAATTGAGGTAACAACCACTGAGGATCAGGGTATTACAGTGACGCGAATGAAGGTTCACAGCGAAGAGGGCTCGAGGGCTATTGGTAAATTAATGGGAAACTATCTGACGATAGAAGTACCAGAGCTTCGTAATAAGGATTCGGTCTTACAGGAGCGAGTAGCTACAACATTCGCAAGGGAGTTTGAGTGGTTTCTGAATAAGATCAACATTCCTGCTGATGCGAAGATTCTTGTGATTGGGCTTGGTAACTGGAATGTAACACCAGATGCGCTTGGGCCTATTGTGGTAGAGAATGTTATGGTGACCCGTCATTTGTTCGAATTAATGCCCGATCAAGTAAGCCCGGGTTACCGACAAGTCAGCGCAATTGCGCCTGGTGTGCTTGGCATAACAGGAATTGAGACGAGTGATATTGTGCAGGGTATCGTCGATCAATCCAAGCCCGATCTGGTAATCGCGATTGACGCACTAGCCTCTAAAGCGCTTCAAAGGGTAAATACAACGATTCAAATTGCGGATACGGGTATTCATCCAGGCTCAGGCATCGGAAATAAACGTAAGGGAATTAATTTGGAATCCATGGGCGTGCCTGTTATTGCCATTGGTGTACCTACTGTCGTTTATGCCTCAACAATTGTCAATAATAGTATTGAGCTGCTGTTAAATCATATGAAGCAGCAGACTGAGCATACGGAGCAAATATTCGGTGTTCTAGAGCATCTACCTGAGGCAGAACGTCTTGAATTTGTAAAAGAGGTGCTAGGTCCACTCGGCCATGATCTTCTTGTTACAACGAAGGAAATCGATGAATTCATCGAGGATATTGCCAATGTCATTGCAAGCGGATTGAATGCTTCGCTTCATGAAGCTGTGGATATGGATAATGTCTCCATATATACACATTAGTTATCAAACCGAATCGAATTCGCTTCTCCTGATCGTTCTATTAAGAGTTCTATATTCTGAGTCATTCTCATAGAGTTGGAATAGATAGAATCAGGAGGAGTCCCTATGACAAGCAACCAATTTCAAGAAGCCAGTCGCGTCTTTCTACTGCTAGCAGTTCTGACATTTAGTATATTGACGATACTAGGGACTGCTATATTGCTGCAAGCGAAGCTATTAAAGGAGCCTGTGCTTTCTATGAAGGGACTGGCACCTGGAATGTCGAGTCCCTTCTTCGCAGATTTGATCGGGATGGAGCTCCCGGGATTTACTGTAGAGGACAATAAACAGAATACATTCTCTAGCAGCAATGTACTAACCTTCCTATTACAGGTGCTTACTAATGTGAATCCACAAGATCCCAAAAGCTTATTAGCAGGAGAGGTTCCTGGTATTCGAGATGATATAGTTCCACTTAGGAAGGGAATTATCGTTGGAGAGGAAGTTCCGCCAGCGGATTATGCTCCTCCTGAGGATGCATTCATTCCGAAGGCTAATGAGCATACAATACCTGAGAATAAGCCTGTGCAACCACAAACGCAGACTCCAACTATAGCACCGAATCAGAAATCAGCACCTATCATATCGAAAGACGGTAAGAAAGTCGTATTCATCTATCATTCACATAATCGTGAATCTTGGTTACCGGAGTTAAAGGATAAAGGGATTACGAACATTAGTAATGCACAGGATCCAACCACGAATATTACGTTAGTAGGTAAGAGGCTCACAACGAAACTGGAGGAGCTAGGAATTGGTTCCTCGCATTCGGCTACCGATTATCCCACAGCTGTGAAGAGCTACAATTGGAATTTCTCTTACAAATATTCACATAAGACGGTAGAAACAGCCTTTGCATCTAATCCAGATCTCACTTACTTTTTCGATATACATCGAGATTCACAGCGACGTGATTTGACGACAGCAAAGATCAACGGTAAATCTTATGCTCAGGTTTATTTTATCATTGGTCATCGCAATCCGAATTGGCGTAAGAATGAACAATTCGCTACGAAGATTCATGAGGTTCTTCAAGAGAAGTATCCAGATTTGTCTAGAGGCATCTGGGGCAAGGGTGCTAACAACGGTAACGGAGAATACAACCAAACCATTTCGCCGAATAGTATTCTAATCGAAATTGGAGGACCAGAGAATACGCTTGAAGAGTCATATCGTACAGTTGATGTGCTAGCTAAGGTCATTGCTGACATTTATCTGGATGCTGAGAAGGTGAATAACAATGGATAGAGCCTTGTTGAATTTATTCATTCTTATAGCGGTACTTGCATTCGGAATTTTCTTCGGCGTTGACATGGCTAAGAATGGGATAGAGCAAGTTAACGGACCGATTGGTTCAGCGAAAGATCTAACGGTCGATAAGATGGCGGAGGAGCAACAGAATCTCGTTATTGCGCATAATGAACGAATGAGGTTGGAGGCTGAGAAGGAGCTAATCGCGTCACAAGAGCGTGATCAGAAGATAGAGCTAGATGAGCCCAGGACAATTAACCAATCTCTGCTAAGCCGGTTCTTCCATAAGATTGGCGACTTATTAAGCTGGCTGGCAGACTCCATTATTCGTATTATTGTGAATGCAGGTAGATCGATCTTCACTTAGATAAATTGATCTTATTTCATTTGTTGTGCGATTTGGAGAGAATGCTAAGGAGGAATAAGGTTGTAATCGCGCTTAATGGGGCATTCCTACTTGTTTCTTGTGAAATAAGCACGTAAAGGACCTTATACATGGCAATTTTAGGAGTGGGAGTGTATTTTTCTATTAGTTCCGAAGAATAAGGTTTATATGGATCTTATTGCTCGGAAGTTACTTAAGTTGTAATGATTATGATTCATTTTGCCGTCACTTAGGATCAGGCCCTAGCTACTTTTATCATGCAATCTGACAATATATTACACGATTCACAAATGCCGTTGATGCAAACCTCTACAATTGATATAATAAAGGGATTGAGTTATTCAATAACTAACTTTATTAGAGTTCGTAGGGGGTTCAGGATGGCTGACATCCAGAAGAGACAACAACAAATTCGTAATTTCAGTATTATCGCTCACATAGATCATGGTAAGTCTACGCTAGCTGACCGCATTCTAGAATTTACAGGTGCGTTATCCTCTCGTGAGATGCAGGATCAGGTGTTGGATCAGATGGATCTGGAGAGAGAACGTGGAATCACCATTAAACTACAGGCGGTTCGATTAGCCTACCGTGCGGATAACGGGCAAGATTATATTCTAAATTTAATTGATACACCAGGGCACGTCGACTTCACTTATGAGGTATCGCGTAGCTTGGCAGCCTGCGAAGGAGCCTTGCTCGTTGTAGATGCGGCTCAGGGTATTGAGGCCCAGACGTTAGCTAACGTGTATCTTGCTCTTGAGAATAATCTCGAAATCCTGCCGATTATTAATAAGATTGATTTGCCAAGTGCCGATCCTGAACGTGTGAAGCAGGAGATTGAGGATGTCATCGGCTTAGATGCAAGTGAAGCAGTACTAGCCTCCGCCAAAGCGGGCATTGGTATTAAAGAAATTCTTGAGCAGATTGTCGAGAAGGTGCCTTCCCCGAATGGTGATCCGGAGAAGCCGCTCAAGGCGCTCATATTCGATTCGCACTATGACGCTTATAAAGGAGTTATCGTTTATGTGCGAGTTATAGATGGCTCGATTCGTGCTGGAAGCAAGATTAAATTTATGGCGACAGAAGCAGTAGCGGAAGTTATAGAAGTCGGTGCCTTTATGCCGAGAATGGGATCTGTTCCTGAACTGCAGGTTGGAGATGTAGGATTCATCGTTGCAGGGATTAAGAATGTTAAGGATACGCGAGTTGGTGATACCGTAACCGATGCTAAGAATCCAACTGCAGAAGCATTACCAGGTTATCGTCGGATTAATCCGATGGTGTTCTGTGGACTGTATCCGATCGATAACACTGAATATGATGATCTTCGTGAAGCCTTAGGCAAGCTGGAGCTGAATGATGCTTCCTTACGATACGAGCCTGAGACATCCACAGCACTAGGCTTTGGGTTCCGCTGCGGATTTCTAGGATTGTTGCACATGGAAATTATTCAGGAGCGAATTGAGCGAGAGTTCAATATCCCTCTGATAACTACAGCACCGAGTGTTATTTATCGAGTGACCCAGACGAATGGAGTCATGTTGGAAATCGATAATCCTGCAAACTATCCAGAGCAAGGGAAGATTGAATTTGTAGAAGAGCCGTATGTGAATGCTAAGATTATTGTTCCGAACGACTACGTAGGTGTGATCATGGAGCTATGTCAAGGCAAGCGTGGCGATTTTATCAATATGGAATATCTCGATACCAATCGTGTAACCCTGACCTATGATATGCCATTATCGGAAATCGTTTACGATTTCTTCGACCAATTAAAATCGAGTACACGCGGCTATGCTTCATTCGACTATGAGCTCTCAGGCTATAAGCGCTCCAACCTATCGAAGATGGATGTATTGTTGAACAATGAACGTGTAGACGCATTGTCATCAATCGTGCATCGTGATCGTGCTTATCAACGGGGTAAAATTCTATGTGAGAAGCTGAAGGAGCTTATCCCACGTCAGATGTTTGAGGTGCCAATTCAAGCTGCAATAGGTCAGAAAATCATTGCGCGTGAGTCCGTCAAAGCAATGCGCAAGAATGTATTAGCGAAGTGTTATGGCGGTGATATCTCACGTAAGCGTAAGCTGCTAGATAAGCAGAAGGAAGGCAAGAAGCGTATGAAGCAGGTTGGTAATGTTGAGGTTCCGCAAGAAGCCTTCATGGCCGTACTAAAAATTGATGATTAACCCTGCTGATGATTGCCTGGGTGTTGAACCAGCTGAATTGACTATGGTGTGATTGATTCTGCTGATAAAGTGTGATTGACCCTGATGATGTTGATCAAATTGGCGATTACTTACTGATGATTGCCTAAAGTGTCTACAAGGTTCGATTAACGGGGATCGACTAACGGACTTTGGTGGCGCTACTAGTTGACATAACATCTGTTTCGCGAATAATAACGGCCTTTCAAGCCTTTACCGACAGAGTTTAGCAATAGTTGAGTCTGATTCAGGATGTTTTTACAAATATAACGGTCTCCCAGACCTCTATTTCGAGAGAATATCCTGCTTTCATCGAAAATAAAGGTCTGGGAGGCCGTTATTTAAAAACTAACATCAAATTATAAGTCTATGAAATTTCAGGAGGTGATATCGTGTATCCTAACTTATCCGCACCAAGAGCAGTGTACATTCATATCCCATTCTGTACGAACAAATGTCATTACTGCGACTTCAATTCTTATGTGTTGAAGGGACAGCCAGTGATGGATTATTTGCATGCAATGGAGCGGGAGATGGAGCGTACAGTTAACGCTATGCCGCCAGAGCACATTCACACAATATTTGTAGGCGGCGGTACACCTACTGTGCTTACACCGGAACAGATGGAATATTTCCTAAAGCTGGTTCGGACCTATTTTCCCTATCATAAGGATCAGATTGAGTTTACCATGGAAGCGAATCCAGGCACGACGGATGCAGATAAACTCGAGGTCATGAAGGCTGGTGGAGTAAATCGCATTAGCTTTGGTGTGCAATCCTTCGATAATGCGCTGTTACACCGAATCGGCCGTATTCATAATACAGACGATGTATACAGAAGCTTGGAGCAGGCTAAGAAAGCAGGCTTTAATAACCTATCGATTGACTTGATGTTCGGCTTACCTGGTCAAACCCTTGAGACTCTGGAGAACAGTGTGAATGAAGCACTTAGACTTGACCTGCAGCATTATTCCATCTACGGACTGAAGGTAGAAGAGAATACACTATTCCATACGTTATTCCAGAGGAATGAACTACCTTTACCTGAAGAAGAGGACGAGGTTAAGATGTTCGAATTCATTATGAGTAGCTTAAAGAGTAATGGATACGAGCAATATGAGATTAGCAACTTCGCTAGACCAGGCTATGCAAGTAGACACAATACGATATATTGGCATAATGAAAGCTACTATGGCTTAGGTGCAGGCGCACATGGTTATGCCAAGGGCATACGTCACGTTAATGAGAAGGGTGTTCAATCATATATTAACGCTACCAATGAACATTTACCTTACATTGAGAATAATCTAATAAGCATTGAAGAGGCGATGGAAGACTTTATGATGGTTGGCCTGAGAATGCTAAAGGGGATAACCCATAATCATTTTTATGAGCAATTTGGTTTAGAGCTTGAGCATGTTTTTGGAGCCTCCCTCCAACGAATGGTTCGTAAAGGTCTACTGGAGCGGATTGAGGAAGGATATCGGTTATCACCAGAAGGAATCTTCCTAGGCAATGAAGTATTCGGTGAATTTGTTGGAGCACTTAGTGTGGATGGGTAAGGGTGAACAGTCGGATTGTGAAATAATGCTTGAGCGAGTATACGTTATGATGTATATTTATTCATACATATCATCATATTTGGTATACCGTGAAACAGGAGTTGATGGACATCATGGAGTTACAATGTAGAGCAGCAGAAATGCAAGACGTCGAGTCTTTATATAAACTGATTCAAATGTACGCAGAAAAAGGAATAATGCTTCCGAGATCCAAGGAAATGTTAGTCGAGCTTATCGATACCTTTGTTGTAGCAGAAGTGGATGGACATATTGTGGGCTGTGGCTCGCTTTGCAAGCTTGGGCAAGATTTAGTAGAGGTTCGTTCACTGGGTGTTTCCGACGGCTATAAAGGGATGGGGATTGGGAGCAAATTAGTCGATCAGCTTCTCGATACGGCAAGGCAACAGGAAATTTCTAAAGTAATGGCCTTAACCTATGAGGTTGCTTTTTTCGAGAAAATTGGATTTTCAATCGTACCTAAGGATATTTTTCCCGAGAAGGTTTGGAGAGATTGTGTGAATTGCCCCAAGCAATATTGCTGCGATGAGATTGCAGTGATGAAACGACTACATTAATAAGAAAAAAGAAGAAATATCTAGCATGTGTATAGGTATTGACTTGACAACACCTTACGCATTTTGGTATTTTTGTAGTAGGTTTTAGCACTCGACGGATAAGAGTGCTAATCAAATCCAGATAGGGGCGTTATAACTATGCTGAGTGAGCGCCAGAGAATGATATTAAGTGCGATTGTGGATGATTATATTCGCTCGGCCGAGCCTGTAGGGTCACGTAGTATCTCGAAGAGAGGCGACGTAGGCTTTAGTCCTGCTACGATTCGTAATGAAATGTCCGATTTGGAAGAGCTTGGTTTTCTGGAGCAGCCCCATACCTCAGCAGGGAGAATTCCTTCCCATAAGGGGTATCGATATTACGTAGACCACTTGCTGGGAACAGGTATACTATCCAACCAAGAGGTACATCTTCTTAAGGGAGTTCTGGCTGATCGTATAACGGAAATTGAACAGATGATTCAGCAGGTCGCTATTATTCTTTCGAATCTGACGAATTATACGTCCATTGTACTCGGTCCTGAGGTATTCAGTACGACATTGAAGCAGGTTCAGCTTGTTCCGCTTGGTGATAATAGAGCTGTAGCTCTTATTATTACCAATACTGGACATGTGGAGAATAAGATTGTAACCATTCCAGATGGGCTGTCAGTTTCGGAAATTGAACGAACGGTTGCCATCCTGAATGCTAGGCTTACTGGTGTTCCTCTATTGCAGTTGAAATCTAAGCTTTACAATGAGATTGCCTCAGAGATTGGCAAGCATGTATCTAATTACGAGGAGCTTGTAAAGACGATAGATGGTGCAATATCTAATGATGACAGCGATCAGCGTTTATTCTTTGGCGGCACAACGAATATGCTTAATCAGCCCGAATTTAGGGATGTTGAGAAAGTTAAGATGATATTAGATCTTCTAGACCAAACAGACCCGTGGATGAAATTGTTCGCGAATGCACAAGATGGAATTCAAGTGCGTATTGGCACTGAGAATAGTGTTGAGGCCATTAATAATTGCAGCTTGATCACAGCGACGTATTCCTTGCAAGGCAAAACAATAGGTACCATCGGTATTCTTGGTCCAACTCGGATGGAGTATGGTAAGGTTATCGGGCTGCTGGATCATTTCTCAAGGGATTTAACGACCATTCTTAACAAATGGTACAAATAATTATAGAGATAAGAAGACAGTTAGTCTTCTGTAGAAGGAGGTGACGAGAATGAATCATGCTAACGAAGTGCCTACAGGTGAGGCTGCTATGGATGAGCTATCAGCCGTAGAAGAACAATCCGATGCTGCTGTATCACAAGATAATGAAGATATTAATGCTAGTGAGCCAGAGGTAGTACAATCTGAGCTTGAACAAGCGCAGAAGCTTGCGGATGAGAATTATCAGCGTTATCTTCGAGTTCAAGCTGATTTCGATAATTTCCGCAGACGTTCCCGTCAGGAGAAAGAGGAATTTGCGAAATATGCTTCAAGTAAGTTAATTGAGCAATTGCTGCCGATTCTTGATAACTTCGAAAGAGCTTTAGAAACAGGAAAAGACACTTCAGATTTGGAAAGCTTGCTTAAAGGTGTTGATATGGTCTTCCGGTTATTAAGTCAAGTGCTCGAGCAAGAAGGTCTTAAGCCAATTGATGCAGTTGGTCAACCGTTTAACCCGGAGTTCCATCAAGCAATTATGACGGTGGAAAGCGCTGAGCACGATGAAGGCATTGTAATAGAAGAGATACAGAAAGGCTACAACCTGAAGGACAAGATACTTAGACCTACATTGGTCAAGGTTAGTTCATAGGAATCAATAACAATAAAAAATCAATAGCTTATACTTATGAGTTAGTTTTCTTAGAACGACTAGTCTTCGTAAGTCACTATACTACACAAAAATTTTAGGAGGATCATTAGCAATGGGCAAAGTTATAGGTATCGACTTAGGTACAACAAATTCATGTGTGGCTGTAATGGAAGGCGGCGAAGCCGTTGTAATACCGAACGCTGAAGGTAATCGTACAACACCTTCGGTCGTTGGATTTAAGAAAGATGGAGAGCGTATCGTTGGTGAAACTGCTAAGCGGCAATCCATCACGAATCCCGACCGTACTGTAAGCTCAATCAAGCGTCATATTGGTACATCCCATAAAGAGACTATTGAAGATAAGAGCTACTCACCGCAAGAGATCTCAGCAATGATTCTACAAAAGCTTAAAGCTGACGCAGAAGCGTACTTAGGTCAAACCGTTACACAAGCAGTAATTACAGTGCCTGCATACTTCAATGATAGTCAGCGCCAAGCTACTAAAGATGCAGGTAGTATTGCAGGGCTAGAAGTGCTTCGAATCGTTAATGAACCGACCGCTGCAGCACTAGCTTACGGCTTGGAGAAGGTAGAAGATCAGACAATCCTCGTATTTGACCTTGGTGGCGGTACATTCGACGTATCTATACTTGAGCTTGGAGATGGAATATTCGAGGTTAAAGCGACGAGCGGTGATAACCATCTTGGAGGCGACGATTTCGATCAGCTCGTTATGGATTGGCTTGTTGCTGAATTTAAGAAGGAGCAGGGAATCGACTTAAGTAAAGATAAAGCTGCGGTACAACGTTTGAAGGACGCTGCTGAGAAAGCGAAGAAGGAATTGTCCGGTGTGATGTCAACGTCAATCTCCCTTCCATTCATCACTGTTGCTGATGGCGTACCTCAGCATCTTGAATTAAACTTAACTCGTGCTAAATTCGACGAGCTTACCTCTTCGTTAGTTGAGCGTACGATGGCTCCAACTCGTCAGGCTTTGAAGGATTCAGGACTTAGTGCGAATGAGATCCATAAGGTTGTGCTAGTAGGTGGTTCAACTCGTATTCCTGCGGTTGTAGAAGCCGTGAAGAAATTGATCGGTAAAGAGCCGCATAAAGGCGTTAATCCAGATGAAGTTGTTGCGCTTGGAGCAGCCATTCAAGCTGGTGTATTAACAGGTGATGTTAAGGATGTTGTATTGCTGGATGTTACACCACTTTCACTTGGTATTGAAACAGCCGGCGGTGTATTCACGAAGATGATTGATCGGAATACTACGATCCCGACTAGCAAATCTCAAGTGTACTCGACCTATGCAGACATGCAAACAAGCGTAGAAATTCACGTGCTGCAAGGTGAACGTTCTATGGCTAATGATAATAAATCACTTGGACGTTTCATTCTTAGTGATATTCCTCCTGCTCCACGTGGTGTTCCACAAATCGAGGTTACCTTCGATATTGATGCCAATGGTATCGTTAATGTATCCGCGCAGGACAAAGGAACAGGTAAGAGTCAGAAGATTACGATCACTTCTTCAAGCGGTCTTACCGATGAAGAGATTGACAAAATGATGAAGGAAGCTGAAGCTAACGCCGAAGAAGACCGCAAGCGTAAAGAATCGGTCGAAGCGCGTAACGAAGCAGATCAGCTTGTGTACACTGTAGATAAAACAATCAAGGATCTTGGCGACAAGGTTGAACAGGATGAGATTGACAAAGCGAATGCTGCGAAGGAAGCTCTTCAGGAAGCATTGAAGGGTGATGATATGGAAGTCATTAAGAAGGCTACAGAGGAATTATCAGAGATCGTTCAACAGCTTTCGGTTAAGATGTATGAGCAAATGGCTAAGGATGCACAAGACCAAGAGGCTAACGCTAATGCTGGTGCTGAAGGCGAAGCGAAGAGCAAGGACAATGTCGTTGATGCTGAGTTTGAAGAAGTGCCTAACGACGAGAAAAAATAAGAAGCTGTATCTTTACAGATGGCCAAAGTCAGGTTAAACTTGGCTTTGGCCATCGTTTTGTATATTCGGAAATAAACGAAGATAGTTAGATAGGGGTGGGAGATCAACCGATGAGTAAACGTGATTTTTACGAAGTGCTTGGTGTAGATAAGGGAGCCTCAGATGAGGAAATCAAGAAGGCTTATCGTAAATTAGCTCGGAAGTACCATCCTGATGTGAATAAAGCATCGGATGCTGAGGATAAATTTAAAGAAGCGAAGGAAGCTTACGAGACAGTAAGTGACCCGAACAAGCGCGCAACCTATGATCGATACGGACATGTTGATCCGAATCAGGGTATGGGTGGTCAAGGTGACTTCGGCGGTGGCTTTGGTGACATCTTCGATATGTTCTTCGGTGGTGGAGGTGGTGGTGGTCAACGGCGGAATCCGAATGCTCCACAACGTGGCTCCGATTTACAATATTCGATGACCATTGAATTTAAGGAAGCTGTGTTCGGCAAGGAATTGGATTTAACGATCCCGCGAACAGAGGACTGCGATAATTGTCATGGGAATGGCGCCAAGCCGGGAACGAAGCCAGAAACCTGCTCGACATGTAAAGGAACCGGTCAACAAGAGGTTATTCAGAATACTGCGTTCGGTCGTATTGTTAATCGACGGGTATGTAATAGCTGTAATGGTCAGGGTTCCATTATTAAAGAGAAGTGCGGCGAGTGCCATGGCTCTGGTAAAGTAAAGAAACAACGCCAGATTCATGTTAAGATTCCTGCTGGTGTGGATGAAGGCGCACAATTACGTGTTTCTGGCGAGGGCGAGGCAGGTACCCGCGGGGGACCTCCAGGGGACTTATATGTCGTTATTCGTGTGAAGCCGCATGAATTCTTCGACCGTGAAGGTGACGATATCTACTGTGAAATTCCTCTAACCTTTGCACAGGCTGCTCTAGGTGATGATATAGAAATCCCAACGTTAACTGAGAAGGTTAAGCTGAAGATCCCTGCAGGAACTCAGACGAATACGTACTTCCGTCTTAAGGGTAAGGGTGTTCCTCGTCTACGTGGATACGGTCAGGGTGATCAGCATGTGAAGGTCACTGTTGTCACACCAACCTCGATGAGTGAGGATCAGAAGGAGCTATTGCGTGAATTCGCCAACCAGAGTGGTGAATCGACACACGCACAGCAGAAATCGATCTTCGAACGATTTAAGAAGGCATTCCTTGGGGATTAACCTCAAAATTCATACTTGAATTTACGATGGATTGGCAGCAAATGTGCTGCTGGTCCGTCGTTTTTTATTGTATAACGTCATCGTCATTCTAGTCAGAGGATCCCATGCATGAATTTAGCTTAATATACACATCATATATGAAAGTAATATTACCTAATGAAAGGCTGTGAGCAGCTTGAATGATCAACGAAATAATAAGCAAAATAAACAATTACCAATCACAGGCACTGAAGATGTAGAATTCAGCAGAGAATCTGCAGATGAAGAAGATCTCGAAGCACTGAAGCGAGCAGAAGCAGCTGACCATAGGAATATGAAAGAGCAGTAACCCCATACTTGTTATCGAATAGACTACATATATCGAGGTGATGAGCATGGAACAAGTAATAACAGGTAGGTTCGATGCGTTATATCAAGCCGAAGGTGCTGCAACTAAGCTTAGAACGATTCGAGCAAGCGATGTTGAGATCAGTGAGTGGAATGGCAGTAGCTCAATTAGGAGCGATGAAGAGACCACAGGCAGCTCGGGTCCTGGTGTTGTAACCTTTGGTTATGGTCCGAATCTAAGTGGAATGGCGGGAATTACAGGTGGTTCAGGTATTGGATTAGGATATTCATCTGGTGGATTTCTACCGTATATGCTGGACGATCAGAATCCACAGGATGCCAATCGAGGATTTATATTAAATGCGCTTGTATCTGATGATCAACGCGATAAAGCCGTACGAATTATACGTGAAGCAGGCGGAAGAGAATTCTAGATAGAATAACAAATTTGACACTTAAATACTTGTACTAATATTCAGCCACTTCTCAAGTGGCTATTTTTTATGAGTATGAGTACAATGGAAAATATGTAGCAGATGAGAAATAGAAGAGAAACAGGGGGTACTCAAGATGATTTGGCACGAGGTAACAATACACTCAACGGAAGAAGCTGTCGAGATTGTATCGAATTTTTTCCATGAACGTGGGGCAGGCGGGGTTTCGATTGAAGAGACAGGTAGCTTGAATAGAGCTCGTGATACCTCCTTCGGTCAATGGTACGATAAGCCGTTCAATGACATACCTGAGGGTGAAGCTGTTGTCAAAGCGTACTATCCAGAAATGACAGATATTGATCCGATCATTAGGGAGCTGTATTCATTTATTGAAGAGATACGTGAATACCCTATTGATGTAGGTAAAGCTAGTATCACCGTTAAGATCGTCGATGATGAAGATTGGGCTAATGCTTGGAAGCAGTACTTCAAGCCTGTCGCGGTCACGGATCGCCTAACAATAAAGCCAACCTGGGAGGAATATATGCCCAAGCCAGGAGAAATCATCATCGAATTAGACCCGGGTATGGCATTCGGGACGGGGACTCATGCGACTACTTCGTTATGCTTGCAGACGCTGGAGCAATACATACTACCTGATATGGATGTCATAGATGTTGGTACAGGCTCAGGTATTCTAGCCATAGGAGCGGTGAAGCTTGGTGCCAAGCATGTATTAGCACTGGATTTAGATCCGGTTGCAATTGTAAGCGCGACTGAGAATGTTGAATTGAATAAACTAGTTAAGCAAGTAACCATAGTTCAGAGTGATTTACTACAGGTATTAAAGACGAGCGGTCAGGGTGATAAGAATGATATAGGTGTATCATTGCCTGTAGATTTGGTTGTTGCTAATATCCTCGCTGATATTATATTGTTATTCATTGATGATGTGTACAGAGCATTGAAGCCAGGTGGAATCTATATTACCTCGGGGATCATTGGACAGAAGGCGTCCGAGGTAGAGCAAGCATTAGAGAAGGCGGGCTTCCAGCTACTACAGACGAATAAAGATCAGGATTGGGTAGCAATTGCTGCTAGGAAATGATGTGGATTGGCTAAAAGTCCATCCTAAGTAAAGGTCGGTGTGAGTTTTGGATATTATACAACGAATATTGGTTTTCCCTATTGAAGAAATGCCCTTTGTATTCCTCTCCCTGGTCATTGCATTCACTGTACATGAGTTTGCACATGCTTATTCCGCTTATTTATTCGGCGATTCTACTGCGAAGCAAGAGGGTAGGGTGACATTAGATCCTCGTAAGCACTTGGATATAATTGGTACAATTCTAATCTTTATTGTTGGTTTCGGGTGGGCTAAGCCTGTTCCGGTTAATCGTAATCACTTTAAGTACCCTCGATTAATGGGAATTGTCGTATCTGCAGTTGGTCCTCTTAGCAATTTACTTATTGCCTTTATTGGAGTGAGCATGACCTTTCTATTGTTCGGAACGGGTACATATGATACAACAAGCGGAATTATGGCAGCAACTCGACTCTTTCTGAACCACTTAGTTATGCTCAATGCTGTCTTGTTCGTATTTAATCTACTGCCTCTTCCACCGCTTGATGGCTACCGAATTATTGAAGATTTAGCACCGCAGCGCGTACGAATTAAGATGCATCAGAATGTGCAGTGGGGAACATTTGTCTTTCTTTTAATTGTTTTTATTCCCCCGTTATACGCGAAAACCCTAGCGCCGCTTTTCTTTTTTGCTAAATTTGATTTGGTATCATGGCTAGCCAATATCGTCCAGTTCATTGCTGGGTAGGATTTTTTAGGGTATGATGATGGTTAGATTATTTCCTATAATAAAGAAGGAATTGAGTGAACGATGCAACGATATTTTATAGCTAGAGAGCAATTCGCAACAAGAACTGTCCAGATTCAAGGTGACGATGCATTCCATATACAGAACGTGATGCGCGCTAAGCTTGGTGATCACATAATCGTAGCAGATGGAGCAGGGCAGGAAGCCGTTGCAGAAATTGTAAGCTTGTCAAAAGGCACTGTTGAAGCAACCTATATTGAATTGAGGAAATCCGCCGGAGAAGCTCGAATTGACGTATGGCTTGCTCAAGCGTTACCGAAGGGCGATAAGATGGAGACGGTTATCCAGAAGGGGACTGAAATCGGAGCAAACCGATTCATCCCTTTCATCTCCGAGCGTACAATTGTACAGTATGATGCGAAGAAGGAAGGGATGAATCGGTTT
>DFXU01000027.1 GCA_002383285.1 Caryophanales bacterium UBA4100 | reverse complement strand
CTCTTCACATGATTACCGGTTTCCTTAGAACGACTTTCACCGATCTCACCCATGGTCATAATTATTTCCTTCTGCGTTTCTTCAATCTCATTCGTGAGCATAACGGATTCAAGAGATTTTCCTGAATAGGAAGCAGCCAAGGTCAAGTATTCAAGGTCCTTCTCGGTGAACATCTCCGATGCTGTCATCTTATTAACGGCCTGATAAGCTCCAATTATCTTACCCTCATTGTTACGGAACGGAACGGATATGATCGATTTAGTATGATACCCTGTTCTTAGATCACTCGATGGGTTGAAGCGAGAGTCCTCATAGGCATCCTTGACGATAATGTTCTCACCACTCTGAATGGCGTGTCCTACGAATCCAGTATTGATTGGAACGCGGATACTAGGAACACCATGAGCAACGGTTGTGTATATTTCATTCTTCTGTTCATCGATGAGCCAAACCGTACAGCGGTCGGATATGATCATCTCACGTCCCATATCAGCCATGAGGATGAGTACACTATCTAATACTCGCTCGTTAGCAATCAATGCCGTGTAATTAAAGATCACCTTTAGCATTTCTTCAGATGAAAGCTCTTCTTTTATTTTAGTGGGCGTGAAATCATGTTCTTCGTGCATGCATGCACTCTCCTATTATGAGACAATTATTTGATCCCTTATTAGTCATATTCATAAATTATTATTCCGCACGGTTCGTCATTATCCTGCATTATTTGACAATTTATCTGTATTTTTTTAACGAGGTGGTTGAGATGGGGTATTCGGTATTATTCGGTTTATTGGGAAGTATGGTGATTGCAGGATTAGCTTATCGACTTCGTTCCTTGTCATTGACAGGTGCAGTCGCGGCTATTGGAGTAGGTACCTCTCTCTACATGAGTGGATCAATTGCATGGTACGGTACATTAATCGTATTCTTTGTCACATCATCAGGTTTGTCCGTCTGGCGTAAACGTGGTAAGCAGCTAACAAACATGGTATATGAAAAAGGTAGTCGTAGAGATGCCGGTCAGGTGCTTGCTAATGGTGGTTTGGCTGCGTTACTCAGTATAGGGTATGTTGCGGTTCCTCATGAGGGATGGTGGTATGCATATATTGGGGTAATGGCAACTGTAACAGCTGACACCTGGGCAACGGAAATTGGTTCTCTCAGCCGATTAGATCCGCGCTCTATACTCAGCTTTAAGCGAGTACCCCGAGGCACATCAGGGGGGGTCTCTATATTGGGATGTTTAGCAGCCGCTCTTGGAGCAACTGTTATTGGGGTTTCCGTAGTTGTCTTCTTACTAATTGATAAGTATATTTTTCATTCGAATGTGGGAATAGTAGCGGTAGAGTGGCTGCCGATCGATATGATCGTGATATGGATTTCACTTCTAGCAGGCTTCCTGGGTGCGATGACAGATTCCCTATTAGGTGCAACGGTTCAGCACATGAGGAGATGCGCGGTATGTGGTATAGAGGTTGAGCATTCTAGACATTGTAATGCTCCTGCGTTACATCTTCGTGGCTGGTCTTGGTTGAATAATGATGCTGTGAACGTGTTCAGCTCAGCTGTTGGAGCGGGGATTGCAGTAATTGTATGGGTTTTCTATTATTGACTTATATGATGGGTTTTTATTATTGATTTATATGATGAGTTTGCTATTATTGATATATATGAATTTGTTTGGTTATGATATCATTCGTACACGAATCGGTCGTGAAGCACATGCCGCTTGCTCCCTGCAGGGAGTGGGCGGTTTTTGTTATTTCTATCTTATTTGAGGAGGTCATGGATATTGGATTTTAAAGAAGCTTGTGAAATTTATTTGCTGGAGCAGCATCGAGCTAGGGGTGGAAAGGGGATGCATCGGACAAGAGAAGGCTTGGGTCCTTCCGAGCAACGTTTTCTAGAAAATGTTTGGTGGTCAGCATTCGGTCAATTTCGTCATTTTTTTTTAGAGTTTGAGGTGCGGGACTTTAAAGAAGGTGCTCGATACCTGGACTTTGCTTATATTCGCGGGCATTTTAGAGCTTGCTTCGAAATTGATGGGTACGATACTCATTGTCGGAATGCATCAAGAGGTCAATTCACAGACAATCTTCGAAGACAGAATGATCTTATCATAGATGGTTGGAAAGTTATCCGATTTTCCTATGATGATGTTGCACATCATCCGCGAATATGCCAAAGAACTATTCAACAATTATTGGGGCGATGGTTAGGTGAAACTACTGACTTACCTCGATTAACCCCTGAGGAGAAAGAGATAGTTCGTTATTCAGCTAGAACAATTGGATCAGTAACTCCTTATGAAATCAAGGAGCTATTGAATGTGGGAGAGAAATATGCAAGGAAACTGCTCCACCGGATGGTTGAGCAGGATATTCTTAAGGCTATAGGTGGAAGAGAAAGAGTTCGAGGATATGAGTTGAAGGGCGATATGGAGAGGTTGTTGTATTAAGCGTGTAGATAAGTTAGCTGTTGGAGGCTGGAAATTGAAGGTTGAAGGTTGAAGGTTGAAGGTAGAAGGTAGGAGGTAGAAGGTAGAAGGTAGAAGGTAGGAGGTAGAAGGTAGAAGGTAGAAGGTAGAAGGTAGAAGGTAGAAGGTGAAGGTTGATACATTTCTATGCTATCGCCCTGCGAGGGCCTTATATAAGCGAGAACCATCGCTATTAACCGATATAAAGGTCCCGTAGGGTCTTAGTCCAGTGGATATAGCTTAAAATGAGTATAGTTGATGTGCTTAACGCCCCTTCAGGCTGCTATTTCCAACAAAATGTATGTTATGTCAACAAATAAACCCTTGTGAGACCTTTAGCATGATCCCCAAGATTACACGCCCTACCCAACACAGACGATGCTCCCCCAAGATTACTCACTCTACCCAACACACACGATGATCCCCAAGATTACTCTCAAGCACGCAACACATTATCATTACTTAGGAAAATAAAAACAACAGGAGAGCTTTGCGCTTAGCTCCTGTTGTTTAAGCTATGATGTGATCGACGTTAGATACTGCTGTAGTTAATCTATAGTTTGTTGATTATTCCGACGTTAACTGCTCCATCTGTCCGATGAGACCTTTGAACACTTCCATAGCTTGACTAATGGGTTGAGGAGATGACATATCTACCCCGGCTTGTTGTAGAATGTTGATCGAATAATCACTACCACCACTTTGTAGGAACCCTAAATAGCGATCGACTGCAGGCTGACCCTCGTCCAGAATCTGCTTCGCAAAGCTGGTTGCAGCGGAGAAGCCTGTTGCATATTTGTACACATAGAAGCTAGTGTAGAAGTGTGGAATTCTTGCCCATTCCATCTCAATATCCTGGTCAACCGTCATTTCAGGACCATGATATTTCACATTAAGCTCATAATATATTTTAGATAACTCTTGTGGTGTGAGCGATTCTCCACGCTCAACAGTTTCATGAATAATTTTCTCGAACTCAGCAAACATCGTTTGGCGGAATACCGTTGTTCGGAATTGATCAGCATAATAAGTGAGGAGATACATCTTCTCCTTAGGATCCGTTGACTTATTCAACATGTAATCCATTAAGAGTGCTTCGTTCAACGTAGAAGCGACTTCAGCTAAGAAGATTGTATATTGAGCATCCCGGTACCCTAGTGCTTGGTCTGAATGGTAAGAATGTAGGGCATGCCCCATCTCATGGGTCAACGTGAACATACTATTCAGATTGTCTTTGTGATTGAGTAGAACGTACGGATGAGTTCCGTATGCCCCCCAGCTATATGCACCACTGCGCTTGCCTTCGTTCTCATAGACATCGATCCAGCCTTCCTCAAGGCCTTGACCTAATACATTCATGTAAGAGTCTCCAAGTGGCTTTAAGCTTTCTGTAACAGTCTGCTTGGCTTGTTCATAAGAGATATCCATCTTATATTCGTCAACTAGCGGTGTGAATAGATCATACATATGCAGCTCATCTACCTTGAGCAGCTTTTTGCGTAGCTTCATATAACGATGTAATAATGGTAAGTGTTCGTGAATTGTATTGATTAAATTGGAATAAACCTCAGCAGGAATGTTGTCATTAGATAACGACATCTCAAGAACTGAAGGGTATTTGCGTGCGCGGGCATAGAAAATATTCTTTGTCACATTCGCTGACAATGTAGCAGCAAGAGTATTCTTCTGCTTGCTATAAGTTGTGTACATAGCCTGGAAGCCGTTACGTCTAACATCTCGGTCCCTACTCTCAAGGAACTGAATGTAACGTCCATGAGTTAATTCGATCTCTTCTCCATGCTCATCCTTAACCTTTGGAAACTTCATATCTGCATTATTGAGCATACTAAAAATTGTATTCGGAGCTTGACTTAAGTTTCCGACCTGTGCCATCAAAGCTTCTTCTGGTTTGCTTAAGACATGCGGCTTCTGACGGAGCATCTCGGTTAACGTGAACTTATAAGCACTAAGGTTTGGATCTGCAATGAAGGATTTCAACTGCTCTTCGGATAAGGATAATATCTCTGGTGTAATGAAGGAAGTTGCTTCTCCTACCTGAACACTTAATTTCTTAGCTTTATCAGATAAAGACATATATGTGGGAGCAGCCATATCTTCATGATGGCGCATATTGGCATATACATAAAGCCTTTCAGTATGTAGGGAGAGCTTATCTTCTAATTCGAAGCAGGTTTTTATGGATGCTGCGTCGGTTAGTTTACCCTCATACAACGAAATTTCCTTTACTAGCTCATTAACTTGTTTATATTCCTTATCCCACGATTGTTGATTTTCGAACAGATCCTCAAGTTTCCAGCGCTGTTCAACTGGTACTTCGGAACGTTTAGGTAACTGACTCATCGAATCCCTCCCGATCTTGGTAGTTGCATGTACATACGTGCTGAGACAAAAAATTATCAACAAACAAACAATCAGAAAGCTTCGAATCATAC
>DFXU01000085.1 GCA_002383285.1 Caryophanales bacterium UBA4100 | reverse complement strand
GTATCTGCAAGGATAGGTTCCAATGATGGATGAGGATATTCAACATTGGAACCTATCCTTGCAGATACGTATGGAATTATCGTATACCAGGAACAGATTATGCAGATTGCATCCAAGATGGCAGGCTTCAGTCTAGGAGAGTCGGATCTCTTAAGGCGTGCGGTATCTAAGAAGAAACGTGAGGTGCTGGACCGCGAGCGAACACACTTCGTGGTAGGAAGTATTTCTCAAGGATTCTCTGCGGATGACGCCAATCGAGTATACGACATGATCGTTCGATTTGCGGATTATGGTTTCCCTCGCGCACATGCGACTGCTTATGGGGTTCTTGCATTTCAAACCGCGTATCTTAAAGCTCACTACCCCGTTGAATTTATGGCATCCATGCTGACAGCTGTGATGGGCAATCAGCGAAAGGTTGCAGAGTATGTTGATGAATGTAGACGAATGGGTATTGAGGTTCTGCCACCAGACGTTAATGAGAGTGGCGTGACCTTCACTCCATTCGGGAGCACTGATACAGAAGGCTCTGTTGTTCGTGGTATACGCTTTGGAATGGCCGCTATTAAGAATGTAGGCACGCAGGCTATGGATTCGATCATGCAGGAGCGTCAGGAAAGGCCCTTCGAGGATATGGCTGACCTGTGTAGACGAATAGATTTGAGAGTATGTAACAAACGTGTTCTAGAGGCACTCATTCAAGCAGGAGCACTGGACGCGCTGCCTGGTCATAGAGCGCAGTTAGTTGCAATGCTCGATGAGACCGTAGAAGCTGCAATGAAGTGGCGTAAGGAAAAGGAGGATTTGCAAATTCATTTGTTCGGCTTAGTGGAGGAAGTGAATTGGATCATCACTTATCCAGATATTAGACCTTATACCGGCATGCAGCAATTAGATCTGGAGCGTGAGCTCCTCGGCATGTATATTTCCGGTCATCCACTGGATAATTATGAAGAGCTGCTGCGCCAGCTTGGAGTAGACCCCATGCATTTACTACATGAATATCCTGATGAGAGTGTTGTATATGCTGCGGGTATGGTACTCTCTACTAGGACCATTGTGACTAAGAAAGGTCAACCGATGGCCTTCGCGGAATTCGAGGATAGAATCATAAAGACGGAGCTGGTGCTCTTCCCCGAGGTTTGGCGCTTATATGGTAAGCTCGCTGAGAAAGGTAAGGTCATCATTGTTCGCGGAAAAATTCAGCAGCAGGATGAGGATTTCAAGCTAATCGTAGAACAGATTTATAAACCAGATGAGCCGGATCTCATCGGGCGAATACGGAAGGAGCGAACAGCACGTTCCCCGATGCAGCGATTCGAGAACAAGCGTAATGAGAAGCAGTTAAATACGACAAGTGCCAATAGCCAGAAATTATATATTAAAATTAATAGCCAGTTTGAACAAAAGGACCGGTTGGAGAAATTACAAGCATCCTTACTCAAGCATTCAGGGTCAATACCTGTTGTATTATTCTATGAACGTAATGAAGTGGCAAAAGCTTTAAGTGAACGTTATTTGATTAAACCCTCTCCAGAGCTGATACGAGATATAGAGAGCTTGTTCGGTACAGGCACGGTGAAAATTAAATGAGTGAAGGTTTGTTGCGAGAAAAAGTCGAGATATGATATCATTAACATTTGTACAGGTGTTATATGAGCTAGGGAGGTAGGAAATCTATGTGGAAAGTGATCTATATCGCCCCTACCGCGAAGATAGCGGAACGAATTAAAGATAAGCTTACCGAAGAGGGATTCCTCGTTCAGATCAGACCCATAAGTTTATCTAAACAACAGTATGAAATCGTAGTTCCTGAGGGCGAATTGGAAGATGTTCAGGAAGTTTTGAATTCCATTTTACATAAATAATTTGCGTGAAGACGTGCTTGAAGAGGTGTAGGTGTGCTAAAAGACTTTTTCCAGAAGAAGAGAAAATATGCAACGATTACTTCTGATAAGGCAAAGCGTGATATTCCGGAGGGACTCATGACCAAATGTCCTAAATGCGGGGCTATTCTTGTTACCAAGGAATTGGAAAAGAATAATAAGGTATGTTTGGGATGCAGCCATCATTTCCGACTTAGTGCATATGAACGAATCCAGTGTGTCCTCGATGAAGGTCACATCTTGGAATATGACAAGGAAATGATCTCGCTCGATCCGCTTGAATTTCCGGGATACAAAGAAAAGCTCGCGAAGAGTGCTGAGATCTCTGGTATGAATGATGCAATTATTACCGGTGAAGGAACGATAGGCGGTTTTCCGACGATTATCGGAATTATTAGCTTTGATTTTTTTCAAGGTACATTAGGATCCGTAGTTGGGGAGAAGATAACACTAGCTATTGAGGCTGCCATTCAGAAGCAGTATCCACTCATCCTATTCTCTACATCCGGGGGCGCTCGAATGCAGGAGAGTATTCTTAGTTTAATGCAAATGGCTAAGACCAGTGCGGCTTTGAGAAAGCTAGACGAACAAGGAGGCTTGTTCATCTCAGTGATTACAGATCCAACGTATGGTGGGGTATCTGCTAGCTTCGCTATGCTTGGAGATGTTATTATTGCTGAGCCTGCAGCTGCCTTTGGGTTTGCTGGTCGGATTGTGATTGAGCAGACCATTCGACAGAAGCTGCCGGATAACTTTCAAACTGCAGAATTTAACTTGAAGCATGGGCAGCTTGATCTAGTTGTTCATCGTAAGGACATGAAAACCACATTAACTAAGATATTAGATCTGCACAGTGTTCCGAATCGAGGTGATGTCTAATGGCAGGAGAATTGCCCTTTGAGCTCCCACTTCTTGAGCTGCGTGGGAAGATTGACGAGCTTCGCAAATTCGGTTCAGAGAAGAATATTGATTTCTCAGAAGAGATATCTCGCCTAGAAGATCGTTATGCCAGCTTGGAGGAAGAGCTGTATACAGATCTATCAGCTGCACAGAAGATGCAGATTGCTAGACATCCTGGTCGACCAACAACCTTGGACTATATACTACATATTTTCACAGATTTTTGTGAGCTTCATGGGGATCGCTTATTCGGGGACGACCTTGCTATTGTGGGTGGGCTCGCCAAGCTGAATGGGTTGCCGGTCACAGTTATAGGCCATCAGAAGGGCAAGGACACGAAGGATAATATTGCTCGGAATTTCGGAATGGCCCACCCAGAGGGCTTCCGTAAGGCGTTGCGCCTGATGAAGCAAGCGAATAAATTCTCGAGACCGATTATTACCTTTATTGATACCCCGGGTGCTTATCCTGGTAATGCAGCAGAGGAGCGAGGTCAATCTGAAGCCATTGCTCGGAATTTGATTGAGATGGCTGGATTCCATGTTCCAATCATCTGTGTAATTATCGGTGAGGGTGGTAGTGGAGGTGCTTTAGCGCTTGGTGTCGGTAATCGTGTGCTTATGCTGGAGAATTCGATTTATTCCGTCATTACTCCGAATGGAGCAGCTTCAATTCTATGGAAGGATGCTTCCAAGGCAGACCAAGCAGCCGAGGCAATGAAGATTACTGCTCAGAATATGCTTGAGATGGGAATTGTCGAGGAAGTTATTCCCGAGCCCAAAGGTGGAGCTCACAAGGATCCAGCTATGCAGGCGGCAGATGTGAAGCAGGCCATTTGCAAACACTTGGATCAGCTACATAGCATGAAACAATCTGAGCTTAGTGAGGATCGATATCAGAAATTCCGTACGCTTGGGGAATTTACTTATTTAGATAAGACTAAGGATCTAAATATTTAGTGTAATCCCATGTGACTTTAGTCATATCGTTGCAGCAGGGACGCTCTTAGAATGTATACAGGATCTAAGGTCATGCTTAATGCTCCTGCGAGTAGTTTTGTTATGTCGAATTAACTCGTTTGTCACAAATATGTGATTTACGAACACACCAGATAACTCTGGGCTGCAAATCAATATTCTCGTTTGTCACAAATATGTGATT
>DFXU01000011.1 GCA_002383285.1 Caryophanales bacterium UBA4100 | reverse complement strand
GTTAGGCGGAAAAACCGCCTATCTATCCACTCTTCAGTCACTTTCGCGGTGCGTTAGGTAAACGTTCGTTCGTTATGGAATGGGGGGAAATTCCCGAGCTCACTTGCTGGTAATGGCTTGCAATAATAATAGCCTTGCACTTCATTGCAATGCTGCTGTCTTAAGAATTCCATCTCCTCCTCCGTCTCGACACCTTCTGCGATTACGTTCATTCCTAAATGGTGCGTCATCGCGATAATCGTCGTTACAATTGCCGCTTCCTTCGGGCTCGTTTTGATTCCCCGGATAAAACTCTGATCGATCTTCAAACGGTCGATCGGAAAGTCCTTCAGACAGCTTAAGGAGCTATAGCCTGTACCAAAATCATCAACACTGATACTCACACCAAGCTGCTTCAAGCATTGCATGACAGATGCTGTCGATTCTTTATACATCGTTACACTCTCAGTAATCTCCAAATCGAGGAGATTCGGATCCAATCTAGTTACCTTCAATACTTCTGCTACTGTTTCGTGAAAGTTTCCGCTATGAAATAGTTTATTCGAGACATTAATAGACATACGTTTGCACTTAATTCCTTCGTCTTCCCAGTTCCGCATTTGCAAGCATGCCGTATGAAGCACCCAGCGCTCAATGGGAATGATCAGTCCCGACTCCTCTGCAAGAGGTATAAAATCAGATGGAGGAATCCAGCCTCTGAGCGGGTGCTTCCAACGTAGTAATGCTTCTACCCCTATGCATTCATTGCGTTCAATATTCATCTGCGGCTGGTAATAGAGAGTAAGCTCATCTCTTTCAAGCGCTCCCCCCAAATCGTTCTCTAGGTGTAATAATTCAATCGATTTATTGTTCATCTCAGGTTGATACACTCTATAGTGATTTCGCTGTTCTTTAGCGCTATACATCGCAACATCAGCAAGCTTAATCAGAGTATCCATATCTTGACCATGATCTGGATATAGGCTTATTCCGATACTAGGAGTAACGTGAAAGTCTGTACCATTCAGAGTGAATGGTGGAACAAACTGCTTCAAGATCCGTTCGCTAAATTGGCATAGCTCTTCTTGTTCACATGGATCCTGCACAAGAATTAGAAACTCATCACCGCCCATACGTGCCACTGTTGCTCCTACAGACTGACATATGGCGCTTAATCGCTCAGTAATTCCCTTCAGCAGAAGATCTCCCGTGTCATGTCCTAAAGAATCGTTAACATACTTAAATCGATCGACATCTAAGAGAAATACCCCCAGCCTCTGCCCAGTATCCCGATATGATATTATCACCTCAGAAAGGATTTGACGGAAATAATATCGATTCGGCAACCCGGTTAACTCATCATGCAGTGCAAGAAACCGGATACGTTCCTGCTTCATCTTCTCATCCGTGATATCCCTGAACACAATCACTACCGCACTAGCCTTCTCGCCATTCTCTGTGATCAGTGCAGACGTATATTCAATGTGAAATATCGTACCATCCTTGTGGACAAAAACGTCAGTCTCCCTAGATCCAACATTATGCACAAAGCTATTCCTTATCATCTTACATTCCGTCCATGGATGAGGACTGCCATCCTCCTTCAGATAGTGGACCGTTTCGTGCAGGTCTCGCCCCCTAAGTTCCTCGAACTTCCATCCGAGCAACCGTTCAGCCTCCGGGTTCAGGAACGTCACCTTACCCGTGCTGTCCATGACCAGCATCCCCTCACCCATTGCATCCGTAATAATTTCCGACTCTCGTCGACTTTTAGCCAATTCGCTTTCCATCTTTTTTTGCCTGATATAAGGTTCTTCAATATATGACAAATAGATGCCCTTCATCAGATAATAATATCCACCGATTTTATACAGGTGACCAATTAAATTTAATAGATCCGTTACATTGCGATATATCGTGAAGAATGTCTCACTCATAATAAGCAACATAAATGCATAAACCATTGTTCGTATTGAGCCGCTCTGATTACCTAGAATACGTCCCTTATGAATGATAAGGATAATCGACATGACAATAAATACGATAACTAAGTACTCCATAGCATTCTTAAACCATGTGGTGCCAATTCCGGGAATAATCATTAAAGGAAGCGATTCCTGCCAATGAATACTGAATAATAGCACTACTATGAATATTAAGAATGCACCAACAAATACAATTTCTCGTTCACCGCGCACTGTGCTCCGGTCTTCCCGTACTAAGATGAAGAAGAGACCGATTGCTTCGAACAGTCGAGCATAAATCCAAAACCAAGTGGCCATATGCGCGGAGCTCCATACGAACATTCCTTCGTAGGTAAAGATGTGACACATGTCGAATAGACCAACAAGAAAGAACAAGGCTACGACATAAAGTCGATGTTTAGATAATGTATGCGAGAAGATCATCCAGCCTTGTATAGCAATCGAGAATGATACAGTTATTGCGATGAATTCTAGTGATGTATGGAGAACGATGTAACTATCATTGGGAACAACAAATTGAAGATATCTACTTACAATAATAAGAATAATAAACAACAAAAAAGCGTTAATCATAACTTTATTGGTGTCCAATAAGCCTGTAATTCTTTTTACAGTTCCCATATACGAATAACCCCTGTGAGCAATCTAAATAGCCCTCTCCAAACAAAGGAAAGGGTTGCAGAATTACACTTGTTGTGAAAAAACGCTAGCTGTTACGTGCATGATACCCTATTAAATACCATCTGTATGTGACTTTTATCACACTGACACATTATACTCAGTCTGCATCGAGCTAGGTAAGAACAGAAAAAACAACAAAAAAATGTCCACTGATTAGATCAGCAGACATGTCTATCGAAGCTATTACTTTACAACCTGTCCACTCCACGCCATAATTCCACCATTAAGATTATAGATTTGACTATACCCCTTGCGGCTAAGAATCTTCGCGGCTTGCTTGCTTCTCATGCCACTACGGCAATATAGAAACACTGGCTTGTCCATGGATATTTGATCAAGCATTTGCCCAATCTGACTTAATGGAATATTCTTAGCACCAACGATTCGCCCTTGACGAAACTCGCTTATTTCTCGTACATCAATGAGTTGGGCTTTGTTCATGCTTTGCTTTAACTCAACCTCAAACTCTTTCCCATTCAAGCTTTTCATTCCTTTTACAGGTGCGAATTGCTTGTATATAAACCATACGATTACTAAGGAAACAACTACATACATTACTGTATTACCCATCCTAGCACCTACCTTTCTGATATGATGAGAGCACTCTCATCTGCTTCATATTCACGAGCTACATGCTAATCAACGTGCAATTTCACCGTACCACTGTGACATGCCGCCAAGCATATTGACCACTTGATAACCTTCTGCGGACAAATAATCGCATGCTCTTGCACTTCGGTTTCCGCTATGACATACCATAATGTTCACCTGATCATTACTTAGCTCATTCTTCCTAAGGGTCAGCTCTCCTAGCGGAATATGCTTCGCACCAATGATGTGCCCCCTATCCCATTCATCTTGCTCTCGTACGTCAACAATCATCAACTGACTATTATCAGCCAATTTAGCCTCAACATCTGATGGCAACCAAGTTTCATACATAAACAACAATCTCCTCTTCTCCAAAATGTGACTTGCTTTATATATCGCATTATTATAATATAACGATATAGTTAATTTGTAAAGGAGTGATTTTCAACTTGGATAATAATTTTAAAGCATACAATGAGGCTGCCGAAATATTAAAGGCACTCGCTCACCCTGTCAGATTATGTATCGTAAAAGGTTTATTAGATGTAGGTAACTGTAACGTTACATACATGCAGCAATGCCTTGATCTACCACAATCTACCGTGTCACAGCATCTACAAAAGCTTCGAAGCATTGGAATTGTAGACACAGATCGCAATGGATTAGAAGTCATATACAAGGTCTCCAACAAGAAAGTCCAAGAGCTCATACAGATCTTACTATAGGGAGTTCCTAGATAATTCTAGGCTTCAAACTAATCTTAGGAGGAATTCATCATGAGGAAAAAGGTACTTATCGTCGGAGGAGTTGCAGGCGGTGCATCTGCTGCGGCTAGATTACGGAGATTGGATGAGGATGCCCAAATTATCATGTTCGAGAGAGATGCTCATATTTCATTTGCTAACTGTGGACTGCCATATTATATCGGAGGGTCGATCGAGGATCGCAGCAAGCTTCTAGTCCAAACACCGGAAGCGATGTATGCACGCTATAATATCGATGTTCGGACGCATAGTGAGGTAATTAGCATAGATCCAACTAATAAAACTGTTCAAGTCCAGAGTAAAGATCGGGGTATATATGATGAAAGCTATGATTATGTGATCCTATCCCCTGGGGCTAAACCGATTCGCCCGGCTTTGCCAGGCATAACAAGTGATAAAATTCACGTATTACGCAATATCGCCGATACCGATCGAATCAAACAGCACGTTTCCAAAGCTGGAATTCGTTCGGCCGTAGTGATTGGTGGTGGTTTCATCGGTGTAGAGATGGCGGAAAACCTGCATGAGCTTGGTCTGAATATCACTTTGGTTGAGGCTGGAGCACAAATCCTCGCTCCTTTTGACGCTGAGATGGCTGGCATGCTATCCAAGGAATTGGCGAGTAAAGGTGTTAAGCTCATACTCGGAGATAGTGTACAGTCCTTCTTAGATAACGAAATGCATATTGATGTGAATTTATCGAGTGGTGCGGTTGTGCAGACGGATATTGTCATTCTAGCCATCGGTGTATCGCCGGATACAGCATTCTTGCGCAGCAGTGGACTTGAATTAGGCCCAAGAGGACATATTATTGTAAACGATCAGCTGGAAACGAATCTGGGGCAAGTGTATGCCGTAGGTGATGCCATTGAAGTAGTAGATTACGTGAATGGTCAGAAGACCGCTATTCCCCTTGCAGGACCTGCTAACAAGCAAGGCCGTATCGCCGCAGATAATATATGTGGACTCAAAACAAGCTATAAGGGCACGCAAGGTACATCAATCATTAAGGTTTTCGGTATAACTGCAGCCGCTACAGGCAATAATGAGAAATCCTTACAACGCTTGAACATCCCATATCATGCGATCTATGTTCACCCTGGCTCTCATGCAGGTTATTATCCAGGCGCTGTCTCCATGTCAATCAAGCTGCTATTCCATGAGGATGGAACTATATTAGGTGCTCAGATCGTTGGCGTTGATGGTGTAGATAAGCGCATCGATGATATCGCAACGGTTATCCACTTTAAGGGCACGGTCACAGACTTAACCGAATTAGAGCTTGCCTATGCTCCCCCTTACTCATCCGCTAAGGATCCTGTGAACATGGCAGGCTATACAGCCGAGAATGTATTATTGGGCAGAGTTGATGTCATTGCCCCGCCAGATTTGCTATCTAGAGATCAGTCGACGACTCAATTACTTGATGTCCGCTCAGAGACTGAGCACAATAACGGACATATCCCAGGCTCGATGTTAATTCCTGTTGATGAGCTGAGAGGGCGCCTAGATGAACTTGATCCATCGCAAGAGGTTTGGGTCTATTGCCAAGTAGGCTTGCGGGGCTATACCGCTTCCCAAATTCTGAGGCAGAAGGGTTTCAAGGTTCGCAACCTGACTGGTGGTTATAAAACCTATTTATTGTTCAACCCAAATATATAGAGGAGTATAAGGCTGTCCCAAAAGTCTAAATGACTGGGGCAGCCCTTCATTCTGAGAAACTAGGCATTGTTTCAGGGAGAGCCATGGCTTCCAGCCGCTGTTGAATGACGTGTTCTTTATAACAATAGGTAAAGGTGAGAACACGACATTCAAAGGCGGACG
>DFXU01000016.1 GCA_002383285.1 Caryophanales bacterium UBA4100 | reverse complement strand
CTCAACAAGAGGCTGCTCAAGCTCCGTCTATATCTGCAGCAGCAGCTCCAACGGAAGCGTCGAACAACTTACATAAGATTGTATCTCCAATGGTAGGTACCTTCTATCAATCCTCATCACCTGGATCACCTGCATTCGTGAGCGGCGGTAGTAAAGTAAATGAAAAATCAGTCGTTTGTATTATAGAAGCCATGAAGCTAATGAACGAGATTGAAGCGGAGATTAAAGGCGAGATTGTTGAAGTGCTTGTTGAGAATGGCCAATTGGTAGAATACGGGCAACCGCTCTATCTGGTCAAAACGGAATAAAGTGAGGTTTATATATGAGGTTTCATAAAGTACTAATTGCTAACCGCGGGGAAATTGCCGTACGGATTATTCGTGCGTGCAAAGAACTGGGAATATATACCGTCGCTGTTTTCTCGGAAGCAGACAGGGACGCGCTGCATGTGCGAATTGCTGACGAAGCGTATTGTATTGGTCCAGCGCTGTCTAAGGATAGTTATTTGAATCTAACCAATTTGATGAGCGTAGCCACATTAACTGAGGCTGATGCTATTCATCCTGGCTATGGATTTCTTGCGGAGAATGCCGATTTCGCGGAGATATGTGAAACATGTAATATTACCTTTATTGGTCCATCACCTACGGCCATAAGTAAGATGGGTGATAAATCTGTTGCTAAGCAGACCATGCAGGACGCGGATGTCCCAGTTATCCCTGGATCTAATGGATTAATCGAGGATCTTGAGGAAGTAGTTCGGGTTGCACGTAAGATTGGGTATCCCGTAGTTATTAAAGCTACTGCTGGTGGTGGTGGCAAAGGTATTCGGATCGCTGACGATGAAGATATGCTCATTCACCAAATCGTTGCCGCGCAGCAAGAGGCTGAGAAAGCTTTTGGTAATGCCGGTGTATATCTTGAGAAGTATTTGACTGGTATGAAGCACGTTGAGATTCAGATTATTGCTGATAAGCATGGTAATGTTGTACATCTTGGTGAACGTGATTGCTCTGTTCAGCGAAGAAGACAGAAGCTTGTTGAGGAAGCACCTTGCTCTGTACTGAGCCCTGAAACTCGCAAAAGAATGGGTGATGCAGCTATAAGAGCAGCTCAAGCTGTGAATTATTCTGGAGCAGGTACACTTGAATTTCTCCTTGGAGATGATGGAAACTTCTACTTTATGGAGATGAATACTCGAATTCAGGTAGAGCACCCAGTAACAGAGATGGTTACCGGTGTGGATATTATTAAAGAGATGATATCTGTTGCTGCAGGTAATCCATTGTCATTCACGCAGGATGATATACGTATTAACGGCTGGTCAATCGAATGTAGGATTAATGCCGAGGATCCAGAGCGTAATTTCATACCATCACCAGGACTCATATCATTCTACTTGCCCCCAGGTGGTCTTGGAGTACGTGTGGATAGTGCTGCTTACCAAGGCTATTCAATACCTCCTTACTATGACTCCATGATCGCTAAATTGATCGTCTGGGGAGAAACACGTGAAGAAGCAATTTCCAGAATGAAACGTGCATTAAGTGAATTTATGATTGCAGGAGTAAGCACAACGATCCCATTTCATCTGAAATTATTGAATCATAAGACATTTGTTGCTGGTGACTTTGATATCAAATTTCTGGAGGAACATGATATTAATGATCCGAATAGTTAAATACCTACGTGGATTGGTGTGAGGCAAACGCTTGTTTGTCATAATATTCTAGCAATGGTATAGTAATATAGTGTGAAGAAGAGTTAATTTCTCATGGAGGAATGCTTATGAATACTGTATTAACAGACCATTCAACTACTGATCTTGGGATCATCCAGATTGCTCCAGAGGTATTGGAGATTATTGCAGGCATTGCTGCTATTGATATTGATGGCGTGGCAGATATGAGCGGTGGAATTGTTGGTGGGATCAGCGAGATGCTTGGACTCAAGAGCCTTAAGAGAGGTGTCAAAGTTCAAATCGGAGCTGAAGAGACGATTATAGATGTCTCTATTGTTATCGAGTATGGATTCCGCATCCCGGATGTATCCCGACAAATTCAGCAAAGTGTTCAACAAGCTATATATAGTATGACGGGTATTCAAGTATCTGCCGTACATATACATATTGAGAGCGTTCATTTCAACGAATTGGAAAATTCATCGGAGCATGAGTTCATTCAACCTATTCGTCAGAGATAGTGCTTGATCAATTTCTGTTGAGAACCCCTATACCCATAAGGGGTTTTCCTACAGAATAGAGAGGGGACAAGCTGGAGATGGCCAGAATGTTCGACCGTTTGTTGCTGTTCATCTATACCTTTATCATCGCTTGTACCATGATCGTGCTCATGAGTATGACATTCGACTGGATTAGTTATAAGCTAGCCGAGAATTACTTGGACAATCTCTATAATGAACCACTTGTTAGAAACTCGTTACTTATTGCTTCAATTGTATTCCTGATGATCAGTGTGCGTTTATTCTATCTAGCCATTCGACGGAATAATACCCGTTCACCTGCAGTTGATCTTCCGTCCACCTTTGGGAATGTTAGCATATCAATGGAGACAATACAGAACGTGGCACTACGAGCCTCGACAAAGATAAGTGGCTTGAATGATCTTAAGGCGCGAATACTGATGAAGGAGTCGGGTTTAGCAATAGAATTGCGAACTAAAGTTGATGGCAATATCCCTATTCCTCGAATTACTGAGGAAATTCAACGGCTAGTTAAGGAGCAGGTTGAGCTTCTTACAGGCATACCTGTCGATAAAGTATCTGTATATGTCGCTAACATCGTTACCGCATCTGCTCCGACGCTTAGAAGCAGAGTGGAATGAGGTGAATATCCATGTGGCAAACCGTATGGAAAGCTGCTCGAGGAGAGCATAGAGGTAAGCTGCTAGGTGTGCTATTCGGCATTTTTTGTGGCTTTTTATATTTAATTGTTGGGTTTTGGGATATGCTAATTTTTACATTTATTATTTATGTTGGTTATTATGTGGGGCGTTGTATCGATGATAAACAGATTCCATTCAATATTAGACCATTCTGGATATGGTTAACGAAACAATGGAGAGGATTCAAGTGAGTCCGAGTCTTCGATCATGCTTAAGTTTATAACAGAAGTAATTAAGGAGAGAATTGTCAATGAAACGCAGGCTTTCAAGAGAGCTCGCTGTACAGAGCTTGTACCAGATGGAGATGAATGACGTGTCCGCCCAAGTGGCGCTTGACATGGTAATAGAGGAAGCCAAAGAGGATAATGAAGGTAAAGTTACCTTGTCCGACGTTGCTGTTCTGAGGGAGTACACGATAGAGCTGATTAATAGCACTTGGAATATCAAACGAGCGATCGATGATGTTATGGCCCATTATCTTGTGGGCTACCAGATGGATCGATTGTCACGCGTTGATCATCAGATTCTTCGCCTTGCCATGTATGAGATGATATTCCGCGATGATGTACCCCCGAAAGCCGCGATTAATGAAGCCATTGATTTGGCCAAGCACTTCGGTCTAGATGATTCCGGGAAATTCGTTAATGGTGTATTGGGGCAGATGATTAAGGAATTAGATGAAGTAAAGGAAAAGGTAACAAGTAGGCTTGTATAAAGGTAAAGGAGGGTGAAGCACATGGCAGCTCAAATCATTAATGGCAAGGAAGTAGCAGCAGACATTAAATTAAAGCTAGAGCAAGAAGTGAAGGCATTGACGGATCGTGGCATTATACCTGGGCTTACGGTTGTGGTTGTCGGCGAAGACCCAGCATCTCAAGTTTACGTACGTAATAAAGGTAAGGAATGCGAGAAGCTGGGTATGCGCTCAGAGATCATTCGATTGCCTGAGATGACAAGCCAAGCTGAGCTTCTTACTATCTTAGATGGGTTGAACAACAATGCTGATGTTCATGGTATCCTAGTACAACTACCATTGCCCAAGCATATCTCGGAGGAAGCCATTCTACTTGCTATTGATCCTACAAAGGATGTTGATGGATTCCACCCGATTAACGTTGGGAACATGGTCATTGGAGCTGATAGTTACCTACCCTGCACACCCGCTGGAGTTATTGAGCTTATTCGTCGAACGGGTCTAGATATGGCAGGTAAANNAAACATGCGGTAATCATTGGACGAAGTAACATTGTAGGCAAGCCAGTTTCGATGCTTCTGCTCCGCGAGCATGCAACTGTAACGATCTGTCATTCAAGGACTAAGAATATCGAAGCAATTACAAGTCAAGCGGATATTCTGATTGCAGCGGTTGGCAAGGCAAATCTCGTTAAGCGGAGCTGGGTGAAGCCTGGTGCTGTTGTGATTGATGTAGGCGTGAATCGACTTGAGAATGGCAAGCTTGCTGGAGATGTTGATCTTGAAGATGTGAAAGAGGTCGCAGGATATATAACACCCGTTCCAGGCGGAGTTGGACCGATGACGATTACTATGCTGCTTCAGAACACATTGCAAGCTGCCGAACGTTCAGCAGGGCTGTAACGTTATACTAGAGTGAGGTGACGAACTCGTGCAGAAGGAACAGCGTATTCTATCTATTAAAGAATTGACCAAATATATTAAGATGAAGCTTGAGGGGGATAGTCTTCTTCAGGATGTGTGGGTTCGTGGAGAAATATCTAATTTTACGCATCATTCCAGTGGACACATGTACTTCACATTAAAGGACCAAGCTAGTCGGATTAAGAGTATTATGTTTGCTTCTCATAATCAAAGGCTGCCCTTCATTCCGAAGGAAGGCACGATGGTCATAGCTCGAGGCAATATATCTGTATACGATCGAGATGGTCAATATCAATTGTATGTAACTCATATGCAGCCTGATGGTATAGGCAGCTTATTCCTTGCTTTTGAGCAGCTGAAATCGAAGCTGGAGGCAGAGGGGTTATTTGCTGTGGAGCACAAAAAAGAGATTCCGCGTTTTCCGAAGGCTATTGGAGTCATAACCTCACCGACTGGTGCGGCTGTTCGAGACATCCTGATTACACTGCAGCGCAGGTATCCGACGGTACCTATTATCGTCTTTCCCGTTGTTGTTCAAGGGACACAAGCGGCGCCATTAATAGCGAAAGCTATTCAACGCATGAATGAGCTGGCAGAGGTAGATGTGCTCATTGTTGGTCGGGGCGGCGGCTCACTAGAGGAATTGTGGCCGTTCAATGAAGAGGTTGTTGCTCGTAGCATTTATGCTTCTAAGCTGCCTATTATTGCTGCAGTAGGGCATGAGACAGATTTTACGATAGCAGATTTCGTTGCCGACCTTCGAGCGGCTACACCCACTGCAGCTGCAGAACTTGCAGTTCCTCATCACTTAGAGCTTCGCCAACAAATCCTTCACAACACGCAAAGACTTATACAGCGAATACAACAGCAGGTTGAACGTCGCCGATTAGCGCTGACGCGTATCGCACGCTCATCAATATTAACTCAACCACATAGACAGCTTCTTCAGCCAACAGAACGTTTAGACCGTCTGAAGGAGCAGCTCCTATATAGAATGCGCACCCGCATTCAGAAATCAGCTGAGCAAGCAAGGCATATGGAAAAAGTGCTCTCCAAGCATCATCCTGGTCAACAAATTCTTGCAGCAAGAGCACGAATAGACAGAGCTGGTGCTTCATTACTTCTAACCATTCGAATGACGCAAAAGGAAGAGAAGAATAGGTTGAATAGCCAAATTCGGCAGTTAGATGCATTAAGTCCGCTTAAGGTTATGCAGAGGGGCTATAGCCTCGTCTATGATGAGAAGGAAGCCGCATTAATAAAATCCATATCCCAAGTTGAACCAGGAGATACATTGAATATTCGTATGACAGATGGTCGGATTAATTGTCTGGTGTCGTCTACTAGGGAGGAAGGTGTTAAGAATGAAGGATAATGACATAAACTTTGAAGAAGCCATGGATTTACTCGAAGAAATCGTACAGCAATTAGAGAGTGGAGATGTCCCTCTAGAGAAAGCGATAGAATTATTCCAGGATGGAATGAAGATGGCACATCTATGCAGCAGTAAGCTGGAGGTTGTGGAGAAGAAAATTGATATTCTGATTGAAGAGAATGGCTCTTTGGTGAAGAAGCCATTCACAGCTGGAGATAATAAAGGGGAACTCGAAGTCTGATGACAAGACAAGAAAGTCAAGTGCTGTCATATATTCAAGAGAATATGTCATTGATTGAAGAGGAGCTTGTACAATCGTTTCCTTCACAATGGGTTATTCCTGTGGAACTGAAGGATGCGATGCTGTATTCCTTAATGGCTGGAGGGAAGCGGTTGCGACCTATTCTAGCGATTGCTGCTGCGGAGGCGGTTGGTGGTCATGCGAAGACAGCATTACCTGCTGCTTGTGCAATTGAATTCATTCATACATATTCCTTAATCCATGATGATTTACCAGCTATGGATAATGACGACTTTCGCAGGGGTAAGCCGACTAACCATCGTGTCTATGGTGAAGCAATGGCGATACTTGCTGGAGACGGGTTATTAACGCATGCTTTTCATTTATTAGCTGAGATGGCTATGCGTTATGATGTGCCTGCTGAACGAGTGCTAAGAATGATCAGAGAGCTTTCCATGTATGCGGGGCCGCGAGGAATGGTCGGTGGGCAGGTCGCGGATATTCTAGGGGAGCAAGGAATAACGAATATTGCTGAGCTCGAATATATCCATGTCCACAAAACCAGTGACCTGATTGTCTGTGCTTTACGTGCAGGCGGCCATGCCGCGAATGCGAACGAGCAGCAGCTAGACGCATTAGAGCAATTCGGATATCGGATCGGGCTTGCATTCCAAATCCAGGATGACATTCTTGACCTAACTGGAGATGAGAGTAAGCTTGGTAAGAATACCCAAAGTGATGTTAAGGCTGAGAAGGTTACCTATCCCTACTTTCTCGGACTCGAGGCATGTGAAACCATGGTGAAGGATTTAACAAGAGAAGCGCAAAAAGCGATCCTCCTGGCTAAGCTTCCGCATCCAGAACGGCTATTACAGTTAGCTGATTATCTGATGGACCGAGACCATTGAGCGATTAATTTAATCTGTGTTATAATTAAACACATCTTAGGTACTGACTTTTGATATTTCTCACTCCATCGTATGGAGTATTTTTATATGATTCATCAACCGACGAATGGAAGCGGGGAAATAAATGTTGTTAGATCAGGTGAATAAGCCGGAAGACATAAAGAAACTGAGCCTGGCTCAGTTGGAGGAGTTAGCACAGGAAATTCGATTATTTCTTATAGAGAAGCTATCTGTAACAGGGGGGCATCTCGCACCTAATCTGGGTGTAGTTGAGCTAACATTAGCTTTGCATTACCTGTTGGACAGCCCTCGAGATAAGATTATCTTCGATGTAGGACATCAATCATATGTTCACAAAATCCTTACTGGTCGTAAGGATCGTTTCGATACACTTCGCAAGTATGAAGGCCTATGCGGATTTGTGAAACGAAGTGAAAGTGAACACGACGTATGGGAAGCAGGACATAGCAGCACATCGTTATCTGCTGCAATGGGTATGGCTATGGCTAGAGACTTCAAGGGTGAGCACAATAAGGTTGTTGCCATTATTGGTGATGCAGCGATTGCAAGTGGTATGGCTTTTGAAGCGCTTAATCATATCGGTCATAGTAAGGAAAATTTGATTGTAATTCTTAATGACAATGAGATGTCGATAGCGCCAAATGTAGGTGCAATGCATAATTATCTAAGTAAGATCAGATCGGATAAGCACTATCTTAAGATGAAGGAAGAAGCAGAGCACCTCATTAAGAGAATCCCAGCTATCGGCGGTAAGTTAGCTAAGATGGGTGAACGGATTAAGGATTGTCTTAAATACATGCTCGTGTCTGGTGTAATCTTTGAAGAGCTTGGATTTACTTATTGCGGGCCTGTTGATGGACATAATCTAGAGCTGTTAATGGAGACATTGAGGCAAGCAAGTAAAGTTCAGGGACCTGTATTAGTACATGTTATTACTGTAAAAGGCAAAGGATACCCTCCTGCGGAAGCGGATTCGCATACTTGGCATGGTCTAGGACCGTACAAGATGGAATCGGGTAAAGTTATTAAGTCTGCGGGACCACCTATGTATACTGAGGTATTCGGACTAACATTGAGCACATTAGCTCGTTCGGATAAGCGGATTGTTGCCATTACGCCAGCCATGCCTGGTGGGTCTGGATTACTCAAGTTTGCAGCTGAATTTCCCGGTCGTATGATCGACGTAGGTATTGCTGAGCAGCATGCTGCTACATTATGTGCCGCCTTAGCTATGGAAGGCATGAAGCCTATATTCGCTATATACTCCACGTTCCTCCAGCGCTCGTATGATCAGATCGTTCATGATATTTGCAGACATAATGCGAATGTTATATTTGCCATTGATCGCGCTGGGTTTGTTGGACCGGATGGAGAAACGCACCAAGGGGTATATGATATTGCATTCCTACGACATATTCCTAACATGGTCTTGATGATGCCTCGGAACGAGAATGAATTGCAATATATGCTGCTTACTGCTGTTGATTATGATTCAGGTCCTATTGCTGTCCGTTATCCACGAACAGCTGGCCGAGGAGTCGCATTGGATGCTCCAGAGCAGTGGAAACCAATACCAATAGGCTCATGGGAGGTCCTAAGAGAAGGCAAGGATTTAGTTATACTCGCCGTAGGTCCTGCTATGATCGAAATCGCTGAGGAAGCTGCTAATCGACTGTTGATCAACGGTATCTCCGTCAGGGTTATCAATGCTCGATTTATTAAACCAATGGATAAAGAGCTACTATTAGAGCTAGCGAAGCATGATGAAGTGTCTATTATTACCTTGGAGGAAGGCTCATTATATGGCGGCTTTGGTAGCGCTGTACTCGAATTCTATGCCGAGCAAGGAATATATACAATGCAAATTCGGTCTATAGCTATTCCTGATGTCTTTGTTGAGCATGGGACTATTAAGGAGCAGCTTGACGAGGTTGGGATAACTATTGATCGAGTTGTCACCGAGGCACAATCCATAACACCACGTCGAAGACAACGTGCTTAAGAAGCAACAGGATGGGGACTCGAGATTCTATGTCAGTAACCAAAGAACGTATTGATGTGCTCCTAGTGGAGCTAGGATTTTATGAAAGCCGTGAGAAAGCGAAGGCAGCTGTAATGGCTGGGCTTGTTCTAGTCAATACTGAACGTATAGAGAAGGCTGGAACCAAGATTTCAAGAGATAGCACAATAACCGTTAAGGGAGCTGTGCATCCATATGTAAGCAGAGGCGGATTGAAGCTTGAGAAAGCAATCCGCTTCTTTGATATCAAATTTGCTGGGAAAACCATGATAGATATAGGTGCCTCTACCGGCGGATTTACAGATTGCGCGTTGAAGAATGGAGCGGTTCGCGTCTATGCAGTGGATGTGGGCTATAACCAATTAGATTGGTCTTTACGTAACGATGATCGAGTTGAGGTGATGGAGAGGACCAACTTTCGATATATGACCCTGGAGCAATTGAACGGCATTCAGCCGCATATCGCAACGATTGATGTATCTTTCATATCCCTTAAATTAATTCTTCCACCTTTAATGGAAATTCTGTCAGCTGGTGGAGAGGTTATGGCGCTTATTAAACCGCAGTTTGAAGCAGGGCGCGATAAGGTTGGAAAATTAGGTGTTGTTCGCGACTCAATGGTTCATATTGACGTCCTTATTGCAGTATTATCCTACGCTAGGGAATTGGGTTTCCAATTGCGAGGAGTGACCTTCTCACCCATTACGGGAGGAGAAGGTAATATAGAATTCCTTGCTTATTGGACTAAGCTTAGCGGTAATGCTGCTCCCTTAGACTTAGCTCATCCTGATCAAATCAACAAATTATGTGAGGAAGTTGTTAGTGAAGCGGCAAAAACTTTCAGGGGATAGGTCGGTTTCTAGAAGGGATATTCATTTTCTTCCTCGAATCATATAACGAGGTGATGAGATGCCACAAGATGGAGATCAATTCGTAATTTTACTTATCCTGATCATATTGCTTGTTATAGGTTGGTTTCGATTTAAGAGGTGGTTATATTCACCTGCTCGGTTAAAGCTCCCCTTTCCTACATATACGCCGGTTCCTCATTCGGAAGCGGTTCGACTTATGGAGCAGGCTGGCTATGAGGTCATATGCGGCAAGAAGAAAGTACCCTTGCTCGTGGATGTAGATGATATACCGCTAGATAGCCGGTTATTCGTAGATTATTTTGCCAGAAAAGGTGAAGAGCTTTACGTGGTTAAGCTAGCTAGAGAGCGCCAACCGATTCAATGGACGGGCAGTGGTGTACGAGATAAATTGTTACCCTATTGTTATCTGTTCTCGGAAACACACGGTGTATTATACGTGGATGTTGAAGAGGGCAGTATACGCAAGATTAAGATGGATATAGGTGGTGTAGAATGAAAGGTCAGAGACAGATTAGAATTCGAGAAATGGTATTAAGTAAAGATATTGAGACACAAGAAGAGCTGGTGGACGAGCTAAGAAAAGCGGGGTACGTCATAACTCAAGCTACAGTTTCGCGTGATATTAAGGAATTACACTTAATTAAGGTTGCGTTGGATGATGGACGTTACAAGTATTCGCTTCCATCTGATCAGAAATTTAATCCTACACATAAGCTGAAGCGGGCGCTTGCTGATCACTTCGTGCATATTGATCATACGGATCATCTAATCGTAATGAAGTGCTTACCTGGGACAGCTAATGCAATTGGTTCGTTAATGGATAATATGGAATGGAATGAAATTATGGGGACGATTTGCGGAGACGATACGATCTTGATTATTTGCCGCAGTGAAGAGAATAGTCAGCATGTTGTTAAACAGATCATGCAATTGATTCCATAGTGTGATCACTATAGATGTTGGATCCAACGATACGATAGGGGGTTAATTATGCTTACAGAGATTTCCATTCGGAATTTGGCGGTGATTGAACAGCTTAGACTTACTTGTGTTCATGGTTTCTTGGCAATGACAGGTGAGACCGGAGCGGGGAAATCAATCGTCATTGATGCTTTGAGCTTGATTGCAGGTGGCAGAGGTTCAGCTGAGCTTGTTCGTCATGGCAGCGAGAAAGCGGAGATCGAAGCATTATTCGATATTGGAAACGATCATCCTGTATGGGAAACGTTAAGGAGATTGGGGATAGAAACGGAGGCCTCAGAGCTCTTAGTTATTCGAAGAGAGATAACAACGCATGGTAAAAGTAATGCGCGGATTAATGGACAATTAGTTAATTTGACAATGCTTCGCGAAGTGGGCGACCATTTAATTAATCTACATGGACAGCATGAACACCAAGCGTTATTAAAAATCGAAGCTCACCTTGAATGGTTAGATGCATATGGTGGAACAATAGTTGGTAACAAGAAGAAGCAGTATCAGCAAACCTATGAAGCCTATTCGAATATGAAAAAAGAGATCGCTGAGCTTGAAACGGGTTCACAGCAAGCACTGCAAATGAGCGACTTATACCGGTTTCAAGTGGAGGAGATATCTGCAGCTGCACTGACTGTAGATGAGGATGAGCTGTTAGAGGATGAACAACGTCGTTTAGCTAATGCTGAGAAAATCGTTGATGCTATCTCTCAAGCTTATGATGGCTTATATGGAAATAATAAGGCGCTTGAATCGATATCTGTAACTATGAACCGCATTGATCACATTAAGAAATACGACGAATCCCTGCTTCAGCCTCTGTTCGAGCAGGTACAGTCCGCTTATTATCAATTGGAGGATGCGTCGTTTCAGCTACGTACTTATCGAGACACATTAGAGTTTGAGCCGGAGCGACTCAATCAGATTGAGGAGCGTCTCAACCTAATTGGATCCTTAAGAAGGAAATATGGAAGTACAATTGCCGAGGTTTTGACTCATTATGAGCACATCACCACTGAGCTTGAGCGGTTCGCTCATAAGGATGATAGGCTTGAGGAGTTAGGGAAGAAGCTTGCCTTGATCGAACAGCAGCTGACGAGGGAGGCTCAGGCTCTATCTGCCTCACGTCAAGAGACAAGCTTACGGCTCTGCAAGGAGCTAGAACGTCACCTGCAGGATCTGAATATGGAACGAACTCGATTTGCTGTATACTTTGAACCGAGCGATGAGAAGGTTGGGTATAGTTTCAACAAGGAGGGTATCGATCGTATCGAATTCCAGCTTTCTGCGAATCCAGGTGAGCCGCTAAGAAGCTTGAATAAGATTGCATCCGGAGGAGAGCTTTCACGAATTATGCTGGCTCTAAAAACCATATTCTCTGGATTGGATCAAATTCCAGTTCTCGTGTTTGATGAAGTTGATACAGGTGTTAGCGGAAGAGCAGCGCAGGCAATTGCCGAGAAGCTGGCAAATTTATCGCGTAATCGGCAAATTTTCTGTGTTACACACTTACCTCAAGTTGCTTCCATGGCGGATGCACATTATTTGATATACAAGGAAATTGAAGAAGAACGTACATACACCAGAATAAGTCATCTGGCAGAGGATGAGCGTGTAACAGAACTGGCTCGGATGCTGGGTGGAGCTAAGGTGACAACAACAACTTTAAATCATGCAAGGGAAATGATTGAGCTTGCTCGCCGTTAGGAATCCTTAATAATTATTGCAACAAATTTTAAAGTCAAATCCTTAGTGGGATGTAAGGATTAATCTACATACGGTCAAGCGTAATAAATTGAAGGCACTGGGGTTACCTTAAAGGTACGCTTTAGCTGATGTGTGAAGCGAGTAACGCCACTGAAAAGGAGCGTGAGACGATCCCTTGAATTCTTGGCGCAAGAAGAGATACACAGGACTAATACTTGTACTTCTCATTTGTCTTACATGTTTATCCACACCATTCCAAAGCTTTGCTTCCTTTCCTGAAGAGCTTCGTTTGTTCGCCGGGCAGAATAAGCTGTTAGATTTGGATATGCCCGTTAATGCTGAAGTAACCGTATCAAATCCAGATGTTGTAATGGTTAACGGTAACTCTCAGAAGTCATTCTTCGCTCCACTTAGCCAGCCTCTAGCTATTCAATCCTCACAGGCTGGTCACTCGGAGATGAAGGTAAAGCTGTTTGGAGCCATACCTCTTAAGACGGTGAAGGTTAATGTAGTGCCGGACCTTAGAGTGGTTCCAGGAGGACAAACCATTGGTGTGAAAATTCATTCAGATGGAATCTTAGTGGTTGGACATCACATGATTCAGGTAAGTCCCGAAACTAAGAATTCGCCTGGTGAGCTGGCGGATATTCGATTAGGCGATCTCATTGTACGAATGAACGGGCAAGAAATTCATGATGTGACGAAGGTCGCTGACATTGTGAATAAAGCCGGAAATTCCAAGAAATCGATTGAGCTTGTGATTAAACGGAATGGAAAACAGATTAATACCTTAATTAAACCAGGGTATGATGTAACAGATAAGACCTACAGATTAGGTATCTATATTCGAGATTCAGCTGCAGGTGTTGGAACCTTGACCTTCTATGCACCTGAGCATGGTAAGTTTGGTGCACTCGGTCATGTCATAACGGATATGGATACCCGAACACCAATTGTGCCTCGTGGGGGGGAAGTAGTGCATTCAAGTGTTTCCTCAATATCCAAAAGCCAGAATGGAGAGCCTGGTGAGAAGAGAGCTCATTTCTTTAAAGAGCATAATGTACTAGGTACCATTCAGAAGAACACGCAATTCGGCATATTCGGTGCTATGAAGAATATACCTGAGCATGGAATGATGACGAAAGGAATGCCCGTTGCATTCGCTGAAGAGGTTCAAGAGGGACCTGCGGAAATCCTAACTGTTGTCAATGGTCAGGAAGTTAAGAAATACAAGATCGAAGTCGTTCATACAGTTAAACAAGAAACGGCAGCTACCAAGGGAATTATTATTCGAATCACCGACCCACGCTTATTAGAGAAGACAGGTGGTATCGTCCAAGGTATGAGTGGAAGTCCGATCATTCAGAATGGTAAGCTGATTGGTGCTGTAACCCATGTGTTCGTGAACGACCCGACATCAGGCTATGGATGTTATATCGAATGGATGCTTCGGGATGCAGGAATTATGATGAAGAGTAAAGCTGAGAAGAATCTTAAGGCTAGTTAGTTGCCTTAAGATTTTTTTGTTTGAGCAGCGCAGAATGTCTGCTCTTTAGCGCCAAAACCCGCACTTGAAAGTAACATTAGGCATATATGGGATATATTAGTGAATATGTATGGTGTGACATCTTAATAGTTTGGATTAGCTGAATATTGTCGAAAAACATCGACTCTTGTTGAAGTAGGTAGAAATTTTAGACGAATTATTAATAATAAATTATTTTTTATAAAAAATCAAGAAAAATAAATTTCGACAGAAGGAATTTGATTTGGTGTGTCGAATTCACATTGGAGAAGGAAAATGGTGTAAATACGACTTTCACTAACTAGAAGATACATACGACATAGTTTTCCCGAGTGCATTATGCTGTTTCACCCAAACGTAAAGTTTGCGAAGTAGTATTATCGAACACTAGCAAGCACATTAAAAACTTTTTAGGAGGAAATTATTTTGCAAAAGATCGAGGTATTATTAGCAGATGACAACAAGGAGTTCACAAATTTATTATCTGAGTTTATTTCAGAGCAAGCTGATATGGAGGTTATCGGTGTTGCTTATAACGGAGATGAAGTGCTCCAATTTATCGAGAGAGAGAATAAGGTGCCAGATGTACTCATTCTAGACATTATTATGCCTCATCTTGATGGTCTTGGCGTTCTAGAACGATTAAGAACGCTAAATTTATCACCGCAGCCACAAATTATTATGCTGACCGCCTTTGGTCAAGAGAATATTACTCAAAAGGCAGTGCAGCTTGGTGCATCCTATTACATTCTTAAACCATTTGATATGGAAGTGCTTGTGAATCGTATTCGGCAGCTAGTGACGAATACACCGATGACAACATCGAGTGCTCAGAATCGGACGAATGTAATTCCTATGAACAAGGGTAAGAATCTTGATGCGAATATCACCAGCATCATTCATGAGATTGGTGTGCCTGCACATATTAAAGGCTATCAATATCTTCGTGAAGCCATAACGATGGTTTACAACAACATTGAAATCTTAGGTGCAATTACGAAAACCCTATATCCTAACATCGCTGAGAAATTCAAGACAACACCAAGCCGTGTGGAGAGAGCCATTCGTCATGCTATCGAGGTCGCTTGGACTCGTGGTAACATTGACTCCATCAGTCACCTGTTCGGCTACACCGTTAACATCAGCAAATCCAAGCCAACAAATAGCGAATTCATCGCGATGGTGGCTGACAAGCTGCGGATTGAGCATAAGGTTGCTTCGAATCGTTAGTAGCGCGATTTTCGGCACGATGATACATTTCGTATAACATCTTATTGAATCATAGAGCGGAGGGCAACACATAAGTCCGTGGATTCTCCGCTCTGTGATAATCTAATTGATCTGCTCTAATTCTTTCGCAATCGAATCCATAATCTCTTGTACAGGAAGGACCTGTTTTATCTCGTGAACCCTTGCCCCGGCAAAAACCAATCCATTCTCAACATCCCCATCGATCGATTTCATTAGGGAATCCATGGTGCAGAATTGATAAGAGCATTTCTTGAGACAGTCATAGCAATGCTCGATTTTCACTTTCTTCCCATTACTAATCAAATCAGTAAAGCGATTTTTAATTGCTCGACCTTCTAATCCGACCGTAGTTTTCACAAGTACGGCGTCGCCCTCATTACAATCTACATACATCTGCTTGAAAGCTGGATGGGCATCACATTCATTGCTTGCAACAAACCGAGTCCCCATCTGTACCCCGACTGCACCCAATTGAATGGCTTTCGCAATATCTTCACCATGTAGAATGCCGCCAGCTGCTATTACGGGTATGTTAACAGCCTCCACGACCTCAGGAAGAATATCGAACAATGGCCTGCTGGTACCGAGATGACCACCAGCTTCGAAGCCTTCTACCACAACTGCTGACGCGCCCAGCTTCTCGGCTAATCGGGCAAATCTTGCTGATGAGACTATAGAAATAACGGGTACGCCATATTCCTTTCCCCAGCTATACATATCACGGGAAAACCCTGCTCCAGATATAATGAAATCTACCTTCTCTTCCATAGCTGCCTTAATGGTATCTGCAAAGGCATTAACAGCAAATAATACATTAACTCCAATATATCCTATTCCCTTAGTTAACTCCCTTGCTTTGCGAATATGATCCCTCAACACGTCAATTGGAATACCAGTCCCAGAAATCGTGCCAATACCACCTGCATTTGCAACTGCTGCAGCCAATCCGCTTAAAGAAACTCCTACGCCCATTCCACCTTGTATAATTGGTAATCTTGGTTTCATATGTTCAATAATCATTGCTGGGATGTGCATTTGAATTTCCTCCAATTTTTGCATATGAAGCGCTTTGAACAGAGTTCTGCCGTCGCCACAGCAAAAATCGATGCGATTCTCATCTGATTATAAATTTAGTTATGATATGCCGCTGTGTTTCAAATCACACTTTTTATTGTGATTACTCTATTTAAGACCGGCAACAAAGTATAATTCTGACCATTCTGGGAACGCTAACACAATTCGATATGTTCTGGAGATGGATGGATGAGAAATGTTCGCAATGAATATATAGGTGATCCAATTGTAGGTATTGCTGTTGTCGGTCGGAATACGAAGGAGTTGCTACGAAGGGCTAAGCCCAAACAAATTCTAGTATTGGATCATCGGGATCTTGATGAGATGGCAGCATTAAGTATTATTGAGCTGAAGTGTATCGCTGTGATTAACGCAGCTACCTCGATGAGTGGAGATTATCCGATGAAAGGGCCGTTGCTGCTCTTGCAAGCGGGTATTCCTATATTCGAAATTGAGCCGAATCAATTTGCTTTATTCGAGGATCATATACGAATTCATATTGCTGAGCATATAACCTTTCACAATTGCCACCAAATATCTGTGCCCTATCGGATATTCACTAAGGAACAATGGGAGAATCTTCAACAGATTGCTAACTGTAATGTAGGGGCGAGACTGAACGATTTCATAGATAATACGCTCAAGTATGCTCAGAAGGAGAAGGATTTTGTTATTCATCCGTTGGATGTCCCGCCACTCCGAACTATGATGCAGAACAAGCATGTCGTTGTTGTCGTTAGGGGGAGCGGTTATAAGAACGACTTACAGGCGCTTAAGGATTATATAGAAGATTATCAACCGGTGCTGATCGGCGTAGATGGTGGCGCAGACGCATTAATGAAATACGGGCATATTCCAGATCTTATCGTTGGCGATATGGATAGTGTGTCTGATGAGGCTTTAAGACATGGCAAAGAGATTGTTGTTCACGCTTATCCCGATGGTAGAGCACCAGGAATGACTCGTGTTCAAGCGCTTAATCTGAGAGCTGAACGAATACCCTCTTATGGAACGAGTGAGGATGTTGCTATGCTCCTAGCATATGAACAGAATGCTGAATTAATTGTTACTTTGGGAACGCACACACACATGATTGATTTTCTAGAAAAAGGTCGCAAGGGGATGTCCAGTACAATTCTGGTTAGAATGAAAATAGGGAGCAAGCTGGTGGATGCCAAGGGTGTAAGTAAGCTCTACCATCGTCCTATTAGTTGGCGAAGCTTATGGATGGTTCCCGCAGCTGCATTATTCCCATTGATGATGCTTGGTCTCATCCATCCTGGTATCCAGCATGCGGCTGATGTGTTGATGACATATCTTAAGGTATCCATGGATTGAATGAAGGGTGTGATTATACTGTTATCAGGAAAGTATCATATGGGTTCATTAATCGCTATATTCTTTGCTCTCGGTATTGGAATCCTGATTGGGGGCAGTCTTGGACAGCAGTGGATGTTCCAGACAGAGCAGCATACACTCAGTGTTCTAATGGAAAAGTATGAGAATCAGATGGAGGAGAATCAGAAGCTCCATAAGGATGTTAGCTCACTACAGCTCATTCAACAGACGGTGGTTCCGCTGATTGAAGACAAGCGAATTGTATGGATTAGACCACAAAGCTTACAAAATGACATGCTAGCAAAAATGATGATATCTGCAGGAGTAGACTGGGAAGAAACTGAAGCGGATTCATGGCTTGCCGACAGAAATACTGTCAGTAGTGTTAGTGGTACGAATGGCGCCAATGAAGTCGAATTACAGGAAGCTGAATCTGACTCGGAGCAGACGGATATGATTATTATCTCTGATCCACAGCAGATTGACGTATTTAGACGATTAAGCAGTCAATTGAAGGAGGGCGATTTGAATGAATATACCGAGCAAGCTTCCTCTGCACCCGAAGGTATCGATCATCGTACCGGCGTGGAATGAGGCAGCAATCATCGCCGAGACGCTCAAAGCGATCAAAGGCGCGTTCGTCCAATTCGTTCAGCTAGAGCTTGAATTAATCGTTGTGGATGATGGAAGTAAAGATGAAACAATCCTGGCAGCTACCCCTTACGCGGATCGAGTCATTTGCCATTCTTGTAATATGGGAAAAGGTGCTGCATTACATAATGGCTGGAGGATGGCGAATGGGTCCTACATTATTTTTCTAGATGCTGATTTAGGGGAATCCGCAGGAAATGTGGGATTATTACTGGAGCCTATTCTACAGAATGAGTATGATATGACAATTGCTGAGCTACCTATGGCGCAAATCCGAGGTGGATTTGGTCTAGTCAAGGGCTTGGCAATTAAAGGTATATATCGACTTTGTGGTTATCGCACTCGTACACCGCTCTCTGGTCAACGTGCAATTCGAAGAGAGGTGCTTGAACGAATTGGCGGCTTATCAAGAGGATTTGGTATTGAGGTTGGCTTGACGATTGATGTTGCTAGAGCAGGCTTTCGGATAGGGGAGCTGCCCATTCCATTTCGTCATCGTGAATCGGGTCGGGATTGGCATGGCTTCTACCATAGAGGGAAGCAATTTGTCTCGGTGGGTCGAACGCTTATCCATAAGTGGTTAAATCCCATATGCTAATGTCGATTATGGCCTTTGGATTCGTATTCGTACTGATTGGGAAGGCAATTATGCCGAGTATCGAGTCGTTCCTCCGAGAACATGAATTCGTTGGGAATAATTATACGCAGGAGGTAATACCAACGGGCTTCGGGCTATTCCTCTATTGTATGTTAGTTGTACAATCACTCTTATTATTGCTATGGTCTGACACATCATCTTCATACTTCGCAATTTTAAATCCTGGATGGGGTCCGACACTCATGCAGTATTTGGTATGGTCGGGTATGGTATTCTGGGCTGGTTGGGTNNGATGATACGAAGGGGAATCGCAGGATAAAGGGCTTCAAGGGTCATATTGGGAGCTTCCTTCAAGACGGTGTGGTGTCAACCGGCTTGGTCAAGGCAGGAATTACAGCTTTGGTAGCTCTGTGGGTTGTCGTTGAATTAGGGGGGGGATTTTATGATAGCTTGCTCCGCTTTATTGTGATTGTATTATCAACGAATGCAGTCAATTTGTTAGACTTGCGCCCAGGACGAGCGATAAAGGGCTTCTATCTGGGTTCGATTGTCTTATTCATCTGGTCAGAATCCCTGGTATTCCTGCCTTATTGGTTACCCATAGCTGTTGGAGCCATCTTAGTATTACCTAAAGATCTAAGAGGCTCAGTAATGCTGGGTGACACCGGAGCTAATTTATTAGGGTTTGGACTAGGATTCTCTCTATCCGTGGCAGCTCCGAATACTGTGTTGACTGTCGTGTCGCTATTACTTACTGTACTTCACTGGACTGCTGAACGAAGCTCACTTACTACAGTTATCGAACGGAATCCTGTGTTAAACACAATCGATCAGTGGGGTAGGCTGAGATAAAGCCAATGTTCAGCTATAAGATTGATTAGATTTATGCTCTAGGCTTGCGTACCTTCTTGGGTTTGAATCGTGGGGCGACATAATTACGCTTACGATCACGGAAGAAGATCCAGCCACCGATGAATGCAATACCTATACCAAATAAGATAAAACCGAGAATGAGACTTCCCCATGGCATATGTGCAGGACCGAGGGATGCGAAGACGGCCTCCTTCATAATCAGAAAACCATATGTTGAGATAAAACCAGGTATAACAAGCAGCATTACTGCAATCAGTCGTACAATGATCATTTTCATAGTATTTCGTTTCCTTGTCTATAGGGTCGGCTTGCCTATTACTTCCCGCTTTCTGCGGCAGAACACCCGATTTTTTAAGGGGTTTTTGTCACGGAATTCCTGGGAGTTAAATTTAAACGATCCCTAAGCTTTATTTTTGATGATATCACTATTATACTTTGTTTATTGATGGAAATGAAGTTCTAGAGGAGGCAATTGCATGTCTAAGCAATATCAGATTGTTATTCTTGGTGGGGGCGTTGGTGGATACACGGCTGCCATACGTGCGGCACAGCTCGGGAAGACTGTAGCGTTGGTCGAGAGAGATAAGCTCGGTGGAACCTGTTTACATAGTGGCTGTATTCCTAGTAAATCCTTATTACGCAGTGCAGAGGTATTCACAACCATGAAAGATAGTGAGTCATACGGTATTGAGACGACAGGAGTCACACTGCAATTTGATAGAGTACAGGAACGGAAACGCAAGATTGTAGATCAACTGCATAAAGGTCTTGAATACTTAATGAAGAAGAATAAGATAGACATCTATAATGGCAATGGAAGGGTCATCGGACCATCGATCTTCTCCCCGCGTAGTGGTGCTGTTGCAGTTGAATTGAATAATGGTGAGTCTGAGACATTGGTAAGTGATCATTTGATAATAGCGACGGGGTCTAGACCTCGTTCTTTGCCTGGGTTAGCGGTAGATGGCACTAAGATTATTACTAGCGATGAAGCATTGCTGATGGAAAAGCTACCGCAGTCGATTATTATTATCGGTGGTGGGGTAATAGGGGTAGAGTGGGCATCGATGCTCAGCGACTTTGGCGTAGAAGTTACAATCGTAGAGTACGAGGATCGCATCGTACCCTTAGAGGATGCAGATGTATCTAAAGAGCTAGAGCGCTTGTTTAAGAAACGAAAGGTAAAAGTGATGACAGGTGCAAAGGTTATTGCTGAATCTGTTCATACAGAAGGTGAAGGCGTTACACTTCATGCAGAGCACAAAGGCTCGACGATTACGCTTAAGGCAGAGGTTGTTCTCGTTTCTGTAGGCAGACAAGCTAATGCAGATAATCTTGGCTTAGAGAATACGGATGTTGCAGTTGATCGCGGTGTAATTAAAGTGAATGGATTTATGCAAACAAAGGAGCCTCATATCTACGCAATTGGCGATGTAAGCGGCGGTCTGCAGCTTGCACATGTAGCGGGGCATGAAGGTATTCTAGCCGTTGAGCATGCATGTGGTCATAAGGTGCATCCGATTGAAGCGCACTTGATATCTCGCTGTATATACGCTAGACCAGAGATTGCGAGTGTCGGTCTAACGGAGCAACAAGCACGGGAGAAGGGCTTTGATATCAAGATCGGCAAATTTACCTTTAAAGCGATTGGCAAAGCACTTGTATATGGGGATACGGACGGGTTCGTCAAGGTTATTGCAGACAAGGCTACCGACGATATTCTCGGCGTACATATGATTGGTCCACATGTTACTGATCTTATCTCCGAAGCTGGTTTAGCTCAAGTATTGAACGCTACACCATGGGAGGTTGGTCAGACGATTCATCCTCATCCAACATTGTCAGAGGCCCTTGGTGAAGCAATGCTTGCGGTCGATGATCGTGCAATTGGGATGTAGCTAAGCCTAAGTAGATAATTAATTATTAAAAATGATAAAAGGCTATTCATATTTATCTTGATTTATTATATACTTACATTATCAAGTCTTAGGACCAGGTAATAATAATGATAAATTAGTTAATATAAGGAGGCTTCATCATGGCCATCGCACAATTAACGAAGCACCGGCAGCTAGGCTTGTCGGATGAGCAGGTTATCGAGATGTACCGCATAATGATGCTAGCACGAAAGTTTGATGAGCGGGGACTCATTCTACAACGAGCTGGCAAGATCAATTTCCATGTATCCGGTATTGGTCAGGAAGCAGCGCAAGTTGGTGCCGCTTTCGCATTAGAGAATCAGAAGGATTATTTCTTACCCTATTATCGAGATTATGCGCTAGTGCTCTCTATAGGCATGACCGTCAAGGATCTAATGCTAGCGATCTTCGCGAAGGCTGAGGATCCGAATAGCGGTGGTCGGCAGATGCCGGGTCACTTCGGATACAAGAAACATAATATCGTTACTGGCTCAAGCCCAGTTACGACTCAGGTTCCACATGCTGTGGGCTTCGCGCTCGCTGCTAAGCTGAAGAAACAGGATTTCGTTTCCTTTGTAACATTCGGCGACGGTTCGAGTAATCAGGGTGATTTCCATGAAGGCTTGAATTTCGCTGGTGTTCATAAGCTGCCCGTTATCTTCATGTGTGAGAATAATCAATATGCCATATCGGTGCCTTATCATAAGCAGGTCGGCTGTGCACGGATTGCTGATCGAGCTATTGGCTATGGCTTTCCGGGCATTGCCGTGGATGGTAATGACGTGCTGGAGATGTATAGGGTGGTTAAGGAAGCGAGAGAACGTGCTATTCGTGGTGAAGGTCCAACCTTGATTGAAGCGATTGTATATCGCGTGTCGCCTCATTCTACCTCTGACGATGATATGGCCTATCGAACGAAGGAAGAGGTAGATAAGCACATACTGAATGATGGTATTCCGAAATTCCGCGCTTACCTAGAGGGAATTGGGATTTGGAATGAGGACAAGGAAGCAGCTATGCAGCAAGAGATTGCCTTAGAGATTAAGGAAGCGACGGAGTACGGTGACAAGGCTCCGTTTCCTACACCTGAATCAACACTGCGATACGTATACGCTGAAGAGGGGGATCTATAATTCATGGCAACGATTACTTACCTCGATGCAATCAGGTTGGCAATGAAGGATGAGATGGAACGAGATGAGAATGTATTCGTTCTTGGCGAGGATGTTGGCCTCAAGGGTGGTGTATTCGGAACAACTAAGGGGTTGCATGCTCAATTCGGTGATGATCGAGTGATGGATACGCCGCTTGCGGAATCTGCAATCTCTGGCGTTGCGATAGGTGCAGCCATGTATGGAATGCGTCCCATTGCTGAGATGCAATATTCCGATTTCATGCTGCCGGCAACGAATCAGATTATCAGCGAGGCAGCCAAAATCCGTTATCGTTCGAATAATGACTGGACGTGTCCATTAGTCGTACGCGCACCTATAGGTGGGGGCATATTCGGCGGATTATATCACTCACAATGTCCAGAATCGATCTTCTTTGGTACACCGGGGTTGAAGATTGTCGTTCCGTCCACACCCTATGATGCGAAAGGCTTGCTAATTGCAGCGATTCGCGATCCGGATCCTGTGCTATATTTTGAACATAAAAAGTGTTATCGCATGATTACCGGTGAAGTGCCGGATGATGATTATGTAGTGCCCATTGGTAAAGCTGATGTGAAGCGGGATGGTACAGATATTACTGTAATTACTTATGGGTTAACCGTTCACTTCGCCCTGCAGGCAGCCGAGGAGCTAGCCAAGGCGGGGATTAACGCATTAATATTGGATTTGAGAACGTTGCAGCCGCTTGATCGCGAAGCCATTCTAGATGCTGTCAAGAAGACGGGCAAAGTACTCATTCTTCATGAGGATAACAAGACAGGTGGAGTTGGCGCTGAGGTTTCTGCGATCATTGCCGAAGAGCTCATGTACGAGCTGGATGCACCGATTATGCGTCTATGCGGATATGATGTACCTGCAATGCCGATCAGTCCACCTCTAGAGAAGTTCTATATGCTCAATACAGATAAAGTACAGGAAGCAATGCTGAAGCTAGCGCGATATTGATCTTGGGTGTGAGGAGGTAATATGAGGATGCAACAAACAAGAACAAATAGCACCGAAATTACGATGCCACAATTCGCCGAGAGTGTGGTATCCGCAACGATAGGTAAGTGGCTGAAGCGACCTGGTGATCACGTGGAGGAGTATGAAGCTCTGTGTGAAGTCATCACCGATAAGGTAACAGCTGAGCTGCCGTCCAGTGCAGCAGGTATCATATTGGAGCTATTAGCTGCCGAAGGAGCTACCGTTGATGTAGGGACTGTGATTTGTCTCATTCAAGAGAATGGTGGAGAGGGACAACTTATCGCGAAGGCGGAGGTCGAGAATAAAGGTAATGGCAGCATAGCTGCAAATGCAAATACCGAAATCCCCCTCAATGGTGATCAGAGTATGCGAAATCGATATTCACCTGCAGTAAGAACGTTAGCCGAGGATCATAATCTTGATCTGAATAGGATAGCTGGAAGTGGTCTTGGAGGTCGTATTACACGAAAAGATGTGTTGGATTATATAGAGTCTGGTGGAAGCATGCAAGGTCAGAGTCAACCAGCAGGAATACCATCACCAATAGTACGGCCGCAAGCTCCAGCTTTAACCGATGAGATTCCTATGAATGCACCTAATGTACCTGTTCGTTCTACGGGACTACATTTATCTGATAATAAAGTAGGGCCGCGTGTTGAGGTCGAACAGAGACAATCCTCTGATAGTCGAGGAGAGTATTATATTGACATCACACCTATTCGCAATACAATTGCAAGCCGTATGCGGCAGAGTGTGACTGAAATTCCACACGCCTGGACGATGATCGAGGTGGATGTAACGAATCTTGTCACACTGCGCAATAAGATGAAGGATGAGTTCAAACGTAAGGAAGGCGTCAATCTGACTTACTTGGCTTTCTTAATGAAGTCCGTTGTTAATGCGATTAAAGATTATCCGATCATGAATTCTGTATGGGGTGTTGACAATATTATTGTCAAGCGAGATATTAACATCTCACTTGCAGTAGGCACCGAGGATTCCGTTATGACACCGGTTATTCGCCAAGCTGATCAGAAGAACATCCCTGGATTGGCTCGCGAAATTGAACAATTAGCGAATAAGACGAGGGCTGGCAAGCTTACACCCTCTGATATGCAAGGCGGCACATTCACCATTAATAACACGGGTTCATTCGGGTCTATCTTATCGTATCCGATCATTAATTATCCACAAGCGGCTATCCTTACCTTTGAATCCATCGTGAAGAAGCCCGTTGTCATTAATGATATGATCGCTGTTCGTTCGATGGCTAATCTATGCTTATCACTTGATCATCGTATACTTGATGGAGTTATTTGCGGAAGGTTCCTGCAACGCGTGAAGGAGAACCTTGAAAGCTTTTCTATAGAGACTAATTTGTATTAAGCAGAATAAAAGCAGCCTCTCCTGATTAAGGACGAGGCTGCTTTTGACTAACGGCGCTGAAGCGGGGAGCTTTTCGCTCGA
>DFXU01000086.1 GCA_002383285.1 Caryophanales bacterium UBA4100 | reverse complement strand
GTTTGGTGACGACGGCGGAGGGGAACCACGCGTTCCCATCCCGAACACGACCGTTAAGCCCTCCAGCGCCGATGGTACTTGGACCGCAGGGTCCTGGGAGAGTAGGACGTTGCCAAGCAGAATTTTCATATTAAGCGGGTCCTTCCTTTGGAAGGACATTTTAACGCAATTTTTGCAATCCATATGAATATTCCTTATTAATATTCCCTGATAGCTCAGTTGGTAGAGCACTCGACTGTTAATCGAGTTGTCACAGGTTCGAGTCCTGTTCGGGGAGCCACATGCTCCCATAGCTCAGTAGGTAGAGTGCATCCATGGTAAGGATGAGGTCACCGGTTCGAATCCGGTTGGGAGCTTTCTCCAGAGGACGGTTTAATTGTATGCGTGGCCCGTTGGTCAAGTGGTTAAGACACCTCCCTTTCACGGAGGTAACAGGGGTTCGAGTCCCCTAGGGGTCATAATATTCTCGATAAACTGGAGACAAACAGGAATGTTTGTCTCTTGTTCTGGGAATTATAAGATGTCGCTACTGACGACGACTAATATTGGGGATTAGCCAAGCGGTAAGGCAACGGACTTTGACTCCGTCATCTCAGGTTCGAATCCTGAATCCCCAGCCATTACATAATACGAACTAGGCTATTATGATTAATATCATATAGCTTTTTTTATTTATGTAGCTAATTAATTATGCTATTATATCATCGAACGTTATATTAAGGAGGCAATCTTCATGTATCGTGCATTAACCGAAGCTGAGGTAGTTGAATATGCGAGAGCACTTCCCGGATTATTCACAGGAGCTGTTCCATTACTGAGCCGTGAAATTGGTGACGGTAATTTGAATATGGTATTTCAAGTAAGTGAGGATGGTGGCGAAGGTAGAAGTGTTATTATTAAGCAAGCCCTACCTTACATAAGAGTCATTGGTGAGTCTTGGCCAATGACATTGGACCGAGCGCGTATTGAATGTGAGGTATTGCAAATAGAGAATGAATATGATCCAGGGAGAGTTCCGCAGGTATATCATTATGATACTGATTTAGCCTTATTCATCATGGAGGATTTATCCGAGTATATGATTATGCGCAGAGCACTTATTAGTCGGCAACAATTCCCTAACTTTCCTCGACATATCGGTCGTTTTCTAGCTCGAACCTTATTCCTTTCGTCAGACTATGCACTAGAGTCTGGTGTTAAGAAAAAATTAGTTGGAAGATATATCAACCCCGAATTATGCAAATTGACTGAGGACGTAATTTTTACGGATCCCTATTGTGATAGCACACGTAACAATTACCATGCTTTAATTGAAGAAGAAGCATTATCACTTCGTCATGATGAAGAGCTTAAACTAGAGGTGGCGAAGCTTAAAGTTCAATTCCTAACTCAAGCACAATCACTTGTGCATGGTGATTTGCATACAGGAAGTATCATGGTTACAGATACAGATACACGAGTAATAGATCCTGAGTTTGCCTTCTATGGTCCAATGGGATTTGATATAGGTGCTGTGATTGGGAATTTATTACTGAATCATGCTGCACATATCGGTCATACAAGAGAACCATTACAACGTGCAGAATACCAACAATATTTATTGGAGACCATTAGAGGGATTTGGAATTGCTTCGAAGAGGAGTTTAGAGCCCTTTGGAAGACTCGGAATTTAGAACCATCTGTTAATATGGACGGATATTTGGATTACCTATTAATTAGCATCCTGCAAGATACAGCAGGGTTTGCCGGCTGTAAGATGATACGTCGTGTAGTAGGAATTGCTCATGTTACTGATTTGGATAGTATTGAGAATGAGCAACTCCGTGCTGACGCTGAGAAGCTTGCTATAGCAAATGCTCGGAAGCTTATTATCACCCGAGCACAAATCTTAACTATTAATGATCTAGTAGGCATGATAATTAATAGTTAGTGCCAGGAATAGTTCCTACCTACATTCGACAAATATTTCCCGGGCAATCCTCGCAATGACAGAGGTCCTTTAAATATAAGAGATCCTTGATGATGATCAAGTTGTCATTATACTCAATAATGTTCTGCTTCTTAAATTCAGCAAGCATTCGATTGACGCTCTCTCTAGTTGCACCGATCATCTCCGCTAATTCTGTGTTAGTAAGTCTTATAGGAATGAGAATGTGTTCTCCATGCTCCTTGCCGTAAGAATTAGAAAGACGGATGAGTACAGAACATAATGCTCCAGGTTTACCGAATAATAAGAGATCGCGAAACTTTGTCTGGGTCGTGCGATGCATTAAACCCATCCACTTCATGAATTCGACAGCAAGATCTCCGTGTTGCCATAACAGGACTTCAAGATCCTTAAGCTGAATGATTCCTACAATACTATCTTCAGTGACCTCGGCATTGAAGCTGTGTGTTGAAGTTTGAAGAGAATCTAACTGCCCGAATAGATCCTGATGCTGGAACATATATAGAGTTAATTGTTTTCCATCATCGGTAGCTTTTGTAATACGCACTTGGCCCTCAATGATATAGAATAGTTTATCCGCAAGATCACCTTCCCAATAAAGGTAGGAGCCTGCGGACGCACTGTATTCATAAGAAATTGATTTCAACTTATTCAAGTTCTCGGGTGTGAATACATCTGTGTTCTTGTAAGGTTGTGTGGCTTCAGCTGTATTAATAGTCATAGTGATATCTCCTTTCTGTCTTCATTAATAAGATAACTGATTTCAAATGAACCGGGTGTGATTGATGTCACTTATGCGGCTGGATTTAGTGAGAGATATGTGAAAAATCACACACCGACTTAGTCGAGGTGTGATTTTTGTTTATTTCTTATAAACAGTTAAACTAATTCCTAATTCCAACAAGCTTTTTCAGGTAAGGAAGCACGTATCGGTCTGCACCGAACTTAGCTGCATTGTAACCGCCGATTACAATAATAATTCCGAGAATAGCTAGTTGAGTATTCGTAGATGTTGTTCCAGATAATAGGAATGCGAAGTTCATCACAATACCCATCAATGCTGCGAAGGTTGTAAAGCATCCTAGGATTAAACCAAGACCAACGAGAACCTCTCCCCAAGATACTAAGAAAGAGAAGAGACCAGAGCTAGGTATAGCAACATTGTCTAGGAAGGTTGCCCACCATTGCTGAACTGCGGGGTGATCACCTGTAGATTTGCCGACTGCTCCCATTAGAAACCCCTTGGCATCAAAAGGCTCATCCGCTGTAATTTTACCCCATCCCGCATGTAACCATTGCCATCCAACATACACCCTAATGATTGTAAGAGCGATTGCTGCATAAACATTTTCTTTAAGAAATTTAATAATCATATAAAACCCTCCTTAATATGAATGAAGCTGATAATAAATGAATTGCCATGTAGTGCTGTGCATTTGTATTTCTGGAGAGTAGCGCTCTTCCTCATGAACCAACAATAATGGAAAAAGTGAATAACGTATGTGAGAAAAATCACAGTTATCAAAAACTACTGTAGGCGGTTGTGATGATAGTCACAGGCACTTGATGTTCATTCTTGTATATTGATGTTATAAGCAATACGAGTAACTAAAAAAGGGGGGAAGACGATATGTTAACTGGAGTCATACTTGCAGGAGGCGATCATCGACGGATGGGTGGAGAGAATAAAGCTCTTCTATCTATATATGGTGAGACGTTAATTCAGAGGCAGATAAGAGAGATGGAAACCATCTGTGATGAGATCATTATAGTGACGAATGAACCGAAGCCTTTCTTAAGAGAAGTAGATGTATCGGTACGCATCATTACCGATTTTGTCAGAGGAAAAGGTCCTTTAGGAGGATTGCACGCAGGATTGTCGCTTGCGGAGCATGAAGAAGCTTGGGTAGTCGGCTGCGATATGCCATCCATATCTGCTCAAGCAGCTCGGCTCATGCAACAATTCAAAGAAGAGTTTAGGCTTGAAGCCGTTGTACCTCGAATAGCTGGGCGGTTGGAGATGCTTCATAGTATTTATAATACATCCATTGCGAATAAAGCGCTGTCATTGCTTAACACTGGAGATCATCGCTTGGAACAACTCCTTCATTATATTCGATGGTCTGAGATGGATTCAGATCAATTTGTGGTACGAGGCATAGAAACACGGTTCACACATGCGATAAAAACAATGGATGACTATAGACAATTTTTATCAAATTTTACAGATGGCATAGACATAAATGAGAAGCATCAACTGATGGAATAACATTGCTAAATACCAGTAAACAAAATGGACAGGAGGGGAAAGGGATATGGCGAAACTAAAGAAATTAGAAAAAGTATTGCAGAAACAGAAGGATCATGACAATCAGGACAATAAGCTCAGAGGAACTTTCGCCTCCGTCATGATTTTAGGAGGATTTATTGCTGGTTGTTGGTTATTCGTATTCATCTTATTCATGATTAGAAATGGGGGGTAGTGTACATGCATATTCATAGATTAGAGAGAGTTTGGCTTATTTTTGGAATTAGTATGCTGGTTATCTTCCTCCTCGTTCTAGGTATTGGAACATTCGTTATGGGTATGGCACCACCTCACAGTGGTAATCATCAATCGATTGATCCGACCAAGGTTGACGAGCAAGCGCCTTTTAACAATCCTGGGTTAAAGAAAATTGGTGACAATCATTATGAAGCTGTCATGACTGCCTTCGTCTTTGGATATGGTCCCGATTCGATTGAGATTCCAGCAGGTGCTACGGTTGATTTTATTGTTACTTCTAAGGATGTTGTGCACGGTTTCCAGATACCAGGCACTAATGTGAATATGATGATTGTCCCAGGTGAAATTACAGAAATCTCACATACATTCGATAAACCCGGTGAATATTTAATTCTCTGCAATGAATATTGTGGTTCGTACCATGAAATTATGCAGGCAAGAGTTATCGTAACTTAGCGATTTTTTAAATTAATGAAAGGTGGATAACCCATGAAGAATGAACATTTCGATCCACGAGATGCGAAGCTCGTAATTGCACATATTATCTTCGCCTTTATTGCGTTATTCATTGGAGGAATCGCAGGGTTACTGCAAGGATTAGTTCGAAGTGGTACTTTTACTTTGCCTGCAGGAATCGGATATTATCAATTGTTAACTGCTCATGGCGTATTAATGGCACTTATCTTTACAACTTACTTTATTGTTGGCTTCTTATATTCAGGTGTATCCAAAACTTTAGGTGGCTCATTATTACCTGCAGCTCGGAGGATGGCGTGGATTGGATATTATCTCATGTCGGTCGGAACAGTTCTAGGTGTAATACTAGTATTAATGAATAAAGCTACCGTATTGTATACCTTCTACGCACCGATGATGGCTTCGCCTTACTATTATATAGCCTTAGCTCTGATAGTTGTTGGCAGCTGGTTAAGTGGGTTTGCAATTTTCTATCAATATGTAAAATGGCGTAAACTTAATAAAGGTCAGCTCTCACCATTGTTCGCCTTTATGTCTGTAGCCACTATGCTGATGTGGCAAGTAGCTACTATCGGTGTAGCTGCAGAGGTTCTGCTTCAACTCATACCATGGTCATTCGGATGGGTAGACACGATTAATGTATTACTTAGCCGCACCTTATTCTGGTATTTCGGACATCCGCTTGTATACTTCTGGTTGTTACCGGCCTATATATGTTGGTATGTAATCATTCCGAAGATTATAGGAGGCCGAATATTCAGTGACGCTTTAGCCAGATTATCGTTCGTGCTATTCTTGCTCTTCTCGATTCCCGTAGGATTTCATCATCAATTAATGGAGCCAGGCATCAGTCCAATGTGGAAGTATATTCAGGTGGTCTTGACGTTCATGGTTATTATCCCATCATTAATGACGGCATTCTCATTGTTTGCAACGTTCGAATTAGCGGGTCGAGCACGTGGAGGAACAGGCTTGTTCGGATGGTTGAAGAAGCTGCCATGGGGAGATGTTCGTTTCTTCGCTCCATTCATGGGTATGCTCATATTCATTCCTGCTGGTGCAGGTGGTATTATTAATGCCAGTAATCAATTAAATGCTGTCATTCATAACACGCTGTGGGTTACAGGGCACTTCCACCTCACTGTGGCAACCAGTGTGGCTTTGACCTTCTTCGGAATCACCTTCTGGTTGATCCCGCATGTTACGGGTCGAACGTTAACGAAGAGATTAAATCGATTCGGCATTATACAAACACTCCTGTGGTGTATCGGGATGTTCTTCATGTCAGGCTCGATGCATCTGGTTGGATTATTCGGATCACCTAGACGAACTTCATATACAACCTATAATGACCATCCAGAGGCAATATTGTGGATGAAATATCATGTTGCTATGGCTGTAGGTGGTACGATTCTATTCGTTGCCGTTATTCTTATGATGTACATTATATTCGCACTACTAAAGACACCGAAAGGTGAATGTGAATTTCCGATTGCTGAGGCAGATGAACGCGCTGAACCAACGCCTAAGATTCTTGAACGTTGGAGCTTATGGATTGGGATAGCGATCGTGCTTATACTGATTGCTTACACAGTCCCTATAGCTGGGATGCTCATGAATGATGTGTCTGGTTCGCCGGGGTATACGACTTGGTAAGTAGAAGTCAGTAAAGCGACGATAGTGATAAAATAAAATGAAGAAGTATGTTGAGAAAATGGCAAGGGAATATATAATAGAGCGTCTTGGACGCTCTATTGTATCTAAAAGAAGTGAACGAGCTTTATAGTGGATCATAAACGCCCCGTCTAGTATGTGAATTATTTCACAAAAATTTCACAGTATTCGCTCTGCAACAGTGATAATTATCACTGTTGTGATAGTTTGCGAACCTTAGTATTAAAGTATAAATATAGAAGAATATATAGGAGGCGAAGAGAGATGGCTATTAGAGAGGAAAAGGTTCAGCAGCAGAGTCAGGCAGCAGAACATGTAAACCAACTGGTAATTCAAGCCAAACAAGCACGTGAAGCTTTCTTAAAGCTTAATCAAGAGCAGATAGACACCATCGTACAAGAGATGGCACTTGCTGGACTCGATCAACACATGGTGTTAGCTAAGCTTGCCATTGAGGAAACGGGTCGTGGTGTGTATGAAGATAAGATCACGAAGAACATCTTTGCAACAGAGTATATTTATCACAATATTAAGAATGACAAGACCGTAGGTATTATTGAAGATAACCCATATGAAAGCTATCAGAATGTAGCAGAGCCTGTAGGTATCATTGCAGGTATTACACCGGTAACAAACCCAACCTCAACAACAATGTTCAAATCACTGATCTCAGTGAAGACTCGTAATCCAATCATCTTCGGGTTTCATCCATCGGCGCAGAAGAGCAGTGCAGCGTCCGCAGAGACGCTCCGTAAAGCAGCTGTTGCCAACGGGGCGCCAGAGCATTGCATTCAGTGGATTGAGTTCCCTTCCGTCGAGGCGACTCAGCTGCTTATGAACCATCCTGATATTGCCCTCGTGCTAGCTACAGGTGGATCCGCAATGGTGAAGGCAGCTTACAGCACAGGCAAGCCAGCGCTTGGCGTAGGGCCTGGTAACGTACCTTGCTTAATTGATAAGACTGCCAATATACCACAATCGGTCACAGATCTGATACTATCCAAGACGTTCGATAACGGCATGATCTGTGCCTCAGAGCAGGCGGTTATTATCGAAGAGCCGGTTTATGAGCAGACGAAGAAGCTGATGATCGAGATGGGCTGTTACTTCCTTAATAAGGTGGAGACAGAGGCCGTGTCCAAGCTAGTTATTAATTCGGAGAAATGTGCAGTGAATGCCGTAATCGTAGGTCAATCCGCAGATAAAATCGCAGAGATGGCAGGTATTACAGTTCCGAAGAATACGAAGATTCTAGTCGCAGAGCTGCAAGGTGTTGGTGATCAATACCCATTATCCGCTGAAAAATTAAGTCCAGTACTTGCTTGCTACAAAGTGAAGAATGCAGATATGGGTATTGAGCGTGCTGTAGAAATCGTGCGTTATGGCGGTATGGGCCATTCATCCGTTATCCATTCCACAGATCAGAATGTGATCAATAAATTTGCTGCCCAGCTACAAACTGGACGTGTAATCGTGAATGCACCGTCTACCCATGGAGCTATCGGTGATCTATACAATACGAATTTACCTTCATTAACATTAGGCTGCGGCTCGTTCGGATCGAATTCTACAACATCTAATGTTAGTGCAGTTAACCTGGTTAATATTAAACGTGTTGCATATCGCACCACGAATATGCAGTGGTTTAAGATCCCACCGAAAATTTACTTCGAACGTGGATCAACACAATATCTGGAGAAGATGCCGGACATCTCTCGTGTACTTATTGTAACAGATGATATGATGGTCAAGCTAGGCTATGTGGATCGGGTGGAATATTATCTTCGCAAAAGAAAGACGCCTGTGTTCATCGAGATCTTCTCAGATGTTGAGCCAGATCCTTCGGTTGATACCGTTGATCGTGGTAAAGCAATGATGGACCGCTTCAAGCCGGACTGTATTATCGCTCTGGGCGGTGGCTCACCTATGGATGCTGCTAAGGCAATGTGGTTATTCTACGAATACCCAGATACGAACTTTCAATCCTTAAAGCAGAAGTTTCTAGATATTCGTAAACGGGTATATAAGTATCCTAGGCTAGGAAAGAAAGCGCAGTTCGTGGCTATCCCAACAACGTCGGGTACTGGCTCGGAAGTGACTTCATTCGCAGTTATTACCGACAAGAACCAAGGGAATACGAAGTACCCGTTAGCTGACTATGAGCTGACTCCAGATGTAGCCATTATCGACCCAGAGTACGTATTGACACTGCCGAAGGTAGCCGTAGCAGATACGGGGATGGACGTGTTGACGCATGCTATAGAGGCTTATGTATCAATCATGGCTAATGATTATACGGATGGTTTAGCACTGCAAGCGATCAAGCTAGTCATAGAGAACCTAGAGAAATCTCATGCAACCGCGGATCCAGTCGCTAGAGAGAAAATGCATAATGCTTCGACGATCGCTGGTATGGCGTTTGCTAATGCCTTCTTAGGTATCAACCATAGCTTGGCGCATAAGTGGGGTGGCGAGTACCATACCGCTCACGGACGTACCAATGCAATCCTAATGCCGCATGTGATTCGATATAATGCGAGTAAACCGACGAAGTTTGCTTCTTTTCCAAAGTATGAGGCCTTCATTGCCGACAAACGATATGCAGAAATTGCAAGAATGCTAGGGCTTCCAGCGCGTACGACTGAAGAAGGCGTGAAGAGCTTAATTAATAAAGTACGTGAAATGAATCGAAATTTAGGTATACCTGAGAAGTTCGAGGAGCTTGGCTTTGATGCTCCGACCTTCGAGGCTAGAGTAGATTACCTTGCGGATCGTGCCTTTGAGGATCAATGCACAACGGCTAATCCAAGGATGCCACTAGTTACGGAATTAGCAGATGTATATCGTAATGCATTCTATGGCAAGTTCGATCAATAATAAGGAGATGTCATATATGTCTATACAAGAAGAAAATCTCACTAAGCCGTTTCAAGAGAATGCAAGCTGGAGAGGCTTTAAGGATGGAGAATGGGCTAAGAAAGTCAATGTTAGGGAATTTATTGAGAAGAATATCAGCTCATATGAAGGAAATGCAGATTTCCTTCAAGGACCAACAGAGGCAACTACTGCACTATGGGCAATCATTCAGAAGCTGACCAAGGCTGAGATTGCACATGGCGGGGTGCTTGATGTAGATGTCAACACAGTATCTACGATTACCTCTCATGGACCAGGCTATCTGGACCAAGAGAAGGAGAAGATCGTTGGTTTACAGACAGATGCTCCGTTCAAGCGATCCATCCAGCCCTTCGGCGGCATTAAGATGATGGTTGATGCTTGTAAGGCTTATGGCTTTGAGCTACCTCAAGATATGATTAAGCTATTCACAGACATCAGAAAGACGCACAATCAAGGTGTATTCGATGCCTATACATCCGAGATGAGGAATGCTCGTAAGGCAGGTATTATAACGGGCTTACCTGATGCTTATGGTCGCGGACGGATTATTGGTGACTATCGCCGTGTGGCGTTGTATGGTATCAGCTTCCTCGCTAAGCAGAAGAATATGGAGCTGCAGGAGCTTGAAGTCGACGTCATGAACGAGCGGATTATTCAATTGCGGGAGGAATTATCGGAGCAAATCCGCGCATTGGATGAGCTGAGGAAGATGGCTGCCACGTACGGCTCTGATATCTCTCTACCAGCTACTAACGCTCGTGAAGCAATACAATGGGTTTACTTCGCCTACCTAGCAGCAGTGAAGGAGCAGAATGGTGCTGCAATGAGCTTGGGCAGGGTATCCTCCTTCCTAGATATATATATTCAACGTGATATTGAAGAGGGCACACTTACCGAAGCTGAGGCACAGGAGCTAGTGGACCATTTTGTAATGAAGCTTAGAATTGTTAAATTCCTGCGTACTCCTGATTATAACGAGCTCTTCATTGGAGATCCGACGTGGGTGACTGAATCAATTGGAGGTATGGGCTCGAATGGCAAGACGTTGGTAACAAGAAATTCGTTCCGCTTCTTGCATACACTCAGCAACCTCGGTCCCGCACCGGAG
>DFXU01000091.1 GCA_002383285.1 Caryophanales bacterium UBA4100 | reverse complement strand
AGTCCAGCAACGGTTACATTCTCACCGAACGACCCATACTCTAGCTTGCGGTTCAGTTCCTTCTCCCAATAGGGATAATGATCGTAGCTATAGATTAAGACGGCCATGTCTTCTCCCCCATGGTTAGTGAGATCTGCTTGACCGTCCCCTGCTAAACCTGTACGCGATAACCTGACTGGGTTCTGAATCGCTGCTTTCCAAATTGCAGTAGATATCATTTTATTCTGATAAGACACTTCCCGTGGTTTCCCTACATTAATGGACATTACCTTGAATGAATTCATAGGGCATCTCCTTCTCGTTAACATCGGTAAATTTATTCCCATATAGTGTATCATAACATTGACAACCCGATCAGAAGAGTGTATAAACAAGGTAATTTATAAGTTCCAAATTCGTTGAAGAGAAAGAGTACGTGCCGCATAAGATCCACAGAGAGTCGGCGTATTGCTGGAAGTCGATGTTCATGCGATTTACGGAAAATCATCTCCGAGAAGGAAAGCCGAAGCTTAAGCGACTGTCTTATAGGACTGTTAAGCCCCAGTAAGCTTTCCCGGATGTCCACCGTTACAAGGAACACGTATGTTAGTACGTTGACTGAGCGTCAATAATTGCCTTCTGACAATAGTTGGGGTCAATATTGGAATTAGGGTGGTATCACGAGTATATCTCGTCCCTTACAGGACGGGATTTTTTTGTATTCAATTAACCAATAATCATTAGCAGAGGGAAGGGAAGAGGATGAATAACAGACCCGAGGATACGCAGGTCAGTGTAGCGGATATTACATCTGCACATCATGTATTAAAGGAGGTCATCAACAGAACACCGTTGCAACGGGATATACTCTTATCCAATAAGTACAACTGCAATGTGTATCTGAAGCGAGAGGATTTACAGGTCGTGCGCTCCTTCAAGATCAGAGGCTCCTATAATCTGATTCGCAGCTTATCTCCCGAGCAGCTTCAGCATGGGATCGTCTGTGCCAGTGCAGGGAATCACGCTCAAGGTGTTGCTTACTCCTGTAATGCCCTGCAAATTCACGGGAAAATCTACATGCCAACAACCACTCCGAGGCAAAAAATAAATCAAGTCGAGATGTTCGGGGGCTCATATGTCGACATTGTACTATCAGGTGATACCTTCGATGATGCATTCTACGCAGCCAAGCTGTGCAGTGAACAAACGGGTATGTCCTTCGTCCACCCCTTCGATGATCCTAAGATTGTCGCTGGGAATGGTACTGTTGGCGTTGAGATCCTTGAGCGAATGGATGAGATACCTGATTATATGTTCCTTACCATTGGCGGCGGTGGTCTCGCGGCAGGTGTGGGCAGCTATATGAAGGCCATTCATCCTTCAATGAAGGTCATCGGTGTAGAGCCGGAGGGCGCGGCATCGATGCAGGAGTCTTTTGCCCAAGGTAAGGTTGTTGCTCTGGAGAGTATTGATACGTTCGTGGATGGCGCAGCTGTGAAGAAGGTGGGTGAGTTAACCTATCGGATATGCAGAGAAGTGTTGGATGATATCGTGCTTGTTGCTGAGGGTAAGGTATGCACATCGATTCTCGAATTATACAATCGCAATGCGATTGTGGTGGAGCCCGCTGGAGCCCTAGCCATCGCGGCGCTGGATGCCTATAAGGAACAAATTCGAGGTAAGAATGTGGTATGTGTTGTTAGTGGCGGGAATAACGATATCGATAGAATGCAGGATATTAAAGAAAGATCGCTAATCTACGAAGGTCTTAAGCATTACTTCACCGTCAATTTCCCACAACGCGCTGGAGCGCTAAGGGAATTCCTTGATGATGTGTTGGGACCAAACGATGATATTACCCGCTTCGAGTATACGAAGAAGCACAACAAGGATAATGGGCCTGCACTCGTCGGCATTGAATTGAAGAGCAAGGAAGACTACGAGCCCCTCATAGCGCGGATGCAAGATAGGAAAATTGTATACACGGAGCTGAATAAAGATCGGACATTATTTAATCTATTGATTTGAGTTATAATTATGCATATATGCATTACAACTTAAAGGAGATGTCTGAGGATGGCCTTAATTCAATGTCAATTCAAGTCCCAAGTGTTAAATTTAAGTACAAGTATGACCGTAATTATGCCGGAGAAGATTGCTATCGGCGCCCGTGTCCCGACCTTATATTTGCTCCATGGATATTCTGATGATGACTCAATCTGGACTCGCAGAACCTCTATCGAGCGATATGTAGAGAGTATGGGGATTGCAGTAATTATGCCTCAAGTTCATCGCAGCTTCTACGCTGATATGGATAAGGGCTTGAACTATTGGACGTTCCTAAGTGAAGAGCTGCCACAGATTGCACGCTCCATGTTCCCCCTCTCTGTAGAGAGGTCAGATAACTTTGTGGCTGGTCTATCTATGGGTGGCTACGGAGCTTTCAAGTGGGCGCTGCGCAAGCCGGAATTTTTCGCTGCTGCGGCAAGCCTCTCGGGTGCCTTGGTAATGGGTCCAGATCGAACACATGCGATCCAAGAGCCGATTGCCTCTGATCTAAAGCTCATCTTTGGTGAACAAGGCTACTCACAGTCGGACAACGATCTACTCTGGTTGCTCGAGCATAACAATATCACGAACGATGAGTCACGACCACTTCTCTATCAATGCTGTGGTACAGAGGATTTCCTCTATGAGGACAACCTGATATTCAGGGATATCTGCAAGAAGACAAGCTTCTCGCTCACCTATGAAGAGGGACCCGGCGTTCATGATTGGGCATATTGGGATCATAAGATCCAGGATGTATTAGCTTGGCTGCCGATTAAGAAGTAAGGTTAGGAATGAGCGTACCATTAATAAAGCCGTCTTAGTAGAGAGCTTGGTACTGCTGCGAGCTACTCTCATAAGACGGCTTTTTCTGCTTAGGAAGGGAATTATTGAGCGTACAACGCCATAAATTTCTTCAAGCTCTCTGCAGGTTCCTCTGTCGGTGCGTATTCAAGGCCGATGTAACCCTTATAGCCTAGTTGCTCAATAACAGCCAATACGTTCGTATAGTTTATCTCCCCTGTGCCTGGTTCATGGCGACCCGGGTGATCGGCTAGATGAAAGTAGCCAATTTGATCATAGTAATTTTGTATATTCGGGATTAGATTTCCTTCTGTAATTTGTTGATGATAGATATCATAGAGCACTTTGACCTTTTCACTACCAACTTCTTTGATGATATGTACCGCTTCTTCTGATGTATTGAGATAATAACCCTTATGATTGACTAGCGTATTCAGTGGCTCTAGAATCAGTGTTACACCCGAACCCTCAATAATGGGCACACTCGCACGCAACCCCTTAATAATACTCTCCTGCTGCTTAGCGCGAGCAACTCCTTCAAGCTCATTGCCTGTAAGCACGATCAGAAATTTACAATCCAGCTTCACGGCCTCCGCAACACTCAGCTCCAACCCTTCTAGGAAAGCACCACGTGTCGAAGGGTCCACCAATGGAATCGGCTTAGCACAGAAGGATGCTGCTTTCATCCCCAAACTCTTCTGTAGCTCAGCAATCTCTAGTAGATCCTTGTTCTCCCAGCCCCAGAATTCATAGGCAGTAAAGCCCAGTGCATGCGCTGCTTTCATCTTCTCACCAAAGGATAATTCCTTGCTTGGAAATATAATTTCTAATGAAGGAGAATAAATCATATGATCACCTCAATGTTGGATTTTTGACTATTATCATTGTATCACACTGGTTGGTTGCTGTAGCCTAACTTGAGTTAACGCTAGTTTCAGCGCTACTATTCCGCCTAAATGTCCAAATTTTTGTTGAAAAAGTAACTTTTGGGCGTGCATACGAATTTGTCGAGAGTACCTAACCATCAATCAGTGGAGAGATCTCTCCTTGATAAAGGAGCGTTAGATAGTGAAGAGCCCGTGTACAGCCTACATATAGCAGCTTGGCATCCTGCGGAGTTGCAGAATAACGTTCACTGTCGACATCAAGCAGCAATACAGCATCAAATTCAAGACCCTTAGCCAAGAAGATCGGCACAACCGATATTCCGCCACGATACTCATTCTGCCCTTCAGTGATGAAGGTAACCTGACTCTCCACCTGTGACAGCGCATCATAAATTAACGAGCAGTCCTCATTAGTTCGACCAATGATGGCGAAGGTTTGCATGCCACGATCGCGATTCTCATGGATAAACGCCTGTATGTGCTCTGTTAAATCGTCCCCACTCTTCATCTCAATAACCGCGACGGGCTCCCCGCTACGGAATACCGGTTGAGCCAACGGAAGCCCAGTTTCCGTAAAGGGTAGAATTCGATTCGCAAACTCTATGATCTCCAGGGTAGATCGATAGCTCTGAATAAGTTCATGATAGGAAGTTTGACCTTCAGCGAATACTTCTGTCAGCTCCTCCCAACGGTTAATACCACGGTAGGCGTGAATGCCCTGAGCTAAGTCACCAAGTATCGTGAATGATGGCTCTCGCATATATGCCCCTAACAGTGCAATCTGGAATGGAGATACATCCTGAGCCTCATCAACGACTACATGGTCAAACCATCTACCATCTGCCCCATGAAGCTTATAATGAATCCAGCCAATCGGTGCCAAATCTTCGACCTGAACAAGACCACGCTTAAGATAAGCCTTTGTATCTTGAAAGATCCGCTTTGGAATCTCTTCGCTAGACCGTTCGAATAAGCCTTTATACAACTTGAAAGGAGCAATCTCCGGATGCTTCTTCAAGTAAGCTTGCAGCCGTTGCTTGGCTAATTTGCTCCTTTCCTTGCGTTTCTTAGGATCCGCAACCTCAGCTAGCTGCATCTCCAACCACCGTTTCATCCGACCAAGCAATCGTTCCCGACGAGCAGCAAGCGGATAATGCCCATATTCCTGATCAAACCATTGGCGAATTTGTCGCTGATCTAGTACCCGACCATCCCAAGGCTCAAAATTTATATCCTGCAAATAATTGCCTTCATAATGGCTTAGAGCAACATCGATCCATTCCTTGAAATGAATCGAGCCCTTGTATCTTCCCGATGTCTGATCGCCACTCACTGAACCAGTTGTATGCAGCGAAAACCATTGAGTCCCCTCTGTCTGCGCAGTTAGCTTGAGTTGGCCACCTAACAATTCCGTAACCCACTCTACGAATGTCGACTGTTCAACATTACCAACTCCAAGCTCGGGAAGCACGCCTGATATATAATCAAGGAACATCGCGTTGGGCGCTAGAATAATCATACGCTCTGCACGGATCTGACCTTGATAGTTGTATAACAAATAAGCGAGACGGTGCAGTGCAACGGTTGTTTTTCCCGAGCCGGCCGCTCCTTGAATAATCAAGGCCATATGTCGAGGCGCACGAATGATTCGGTCCTGCTCCGCTTGGATCGTTGAGACGATGTCGCGGAGACGATTATCCTTCTTCTCACCTAGTCTATATAATAGAAACTCATCAGTCTGTCCAAGATTATCTCCACCACGCACATAGCTGTCCACAACACGTTGAAGTACCTTATCTCTTATAAAAATATTGCGTTTCTGCAAAACCTCTCCGCGGATAATTCCTTCTGGAGCCTCATAATTTACGGGCTCATCGCCACCTGTGAAGGAGTAGAACAAGCTTGCCACCGGCGCACGCCAGTCAATGATGTAAGGCTCACCTGAATCCCGTCGGTCCATACCCCGTTTACCAATGTAGAGTGGTGTGGCTTGTTGCTTCTTCTCCTCCTGAAAATCCAAGCGGCCGAAATACGGCTCATTACCAAGAAGCTCTAATCGCTCACTCGATTCCTGCCGCTTCGCATCCAGAACTTGCTCAATAAAGTTGTCTCCATAATAACGCGGTCCAATCTCGGAGTGTTGCTTATCTATTTCCTCTAATGCTTCTGTTAATCTCCGTTGTTCTTCAACTAAGGCACTTTGAACACTCATTCAGTTACCTCCAGTAATTTGATTTGAAACCCATTCCCTATTCTGGCACAATTGGGTAATAAACAACAATAGACTGCTAATTATATTATTGTCATGAATTTATTAACTAAAATGAGTAGAGTAGCTGAGAGGACGGAGGATCCGCTAATTGTTTCATGTGAGTATGAAAAACAACTCTTTTTATCATAAAAGGGTCCTGTGTCCGCGAAATGGGATATTAGGTTAAGAAAACCGATATAACAGCTCTACGATCCGCAATCCGCATAACAATCTCTAATCCTGCACATTTTTATGAAGATGGAATATACGACAAGAAACCGCGTAGATTATCCTTTCATGTGCCATTACCTTTGATACCACTTATCCAATCATAGGAACTTGAATTACATGTGGATAGCGCTGCAACCAGCGCAAGTACGTCATGCAAATTCGCTAAATCACATTAATATCCATAATTATGCCCAATATCGCTAGTTTCAGCGCAGTAGTGAAGTCTAGAAGGAACTGCAGCGCTAAACCTAGCGCTATCCCACAAACTGCTTCTACTCGGCATGTATATAAGAATAATCGGTATAATTTAAGAATGGAGGTCGACCTCATTAACTCCTTCTTTCTTAATCTTGATCCTAAACCTCATCCAAATAAAACAAACCATGCCAACAAGCGACAGCAACATGCCACCTAGATAAGTTGTCTGGTAGCCGAAAGCTTGTAGAAATTGACTGCCTAAGAAGCCTGCGATAACTCCTGCTATCCCGTTCCATGCAATTGTATATGCAGATTGTCCTGTTGCTCTAAGGGATGGCGGTACGAAGAATGATGTCAGATTCGTACCAATATAGAAATAAATACCGAAGGTAATTCCGTGTGTAGCCTGTAGTGCTATAATCTGCCATGGTTCCGTAACCATAGACATTAGCAACCATCTGAGGGCATATATCCCACTGACTATCGTAAGTATAGTAAGCATAGTTTGTAAACTCTTCTTCATATAACGATCTAACAATAAGAACACCGGCACCTCGAAGATGGCCATAAGAAATGCGGACAATCCAATTAACCAGGTGGCTCCACCTAATTCTTTAATATATATGCTTACGAACATACCATTCAAGCCATGCGGTGTGGAAATCAATATACTAATGAGTAAGAAGATCATAAAGGTCCCATTACGGAGTAATTGTTTAAAACCCGTGCTGCTTCGAACAAGCGATTCCGTACTCGCTCGAGGTAGGCGATAGCATAGTAGTAGGGATATGAGCATTAATCCACAGTAGACGATCCATAAGCGATCAATGGTTACAAGAGCGATTACCGGTGCAGCCGCTATAGCCATAATCGCCCATCCTAGTGAGCCCCATATTCGATATGAACCAAATTTATGCTTCGTTCCTTCAATTGCGACCAAGATCAAGCTAGAGCTTTGTGAGAATATCGGAGTTTGGAATAAGAAGAAAGCCAACATCCCTCCATACACCCAAGCATATTGCTCTAATTGAAATACGGCTAGAATAATTAAAAAATTCCCACTCAGCATAATGAGTAGAATTCGCCGAATGTCTTGTGTACGATCACTCCAATAAGCCCAGAATGGGTTTGCAACAATCGACACTAGGGGTCCTGCTGCCATCATCATTCCAATTGCCGATTTCTGAAAACTGAGGTGTTGCAAATAGATCGGGAAGAAGGTCATTAATACAGAAACCGTCCCGAAGATAAAGAACATAAACCATTTCATATTCAATACGGATGCCCTTGTGTGTTCGTTAGTAGAAGCTGCCATCACAATCAACCTTCTCACTGTAGAGTTTTTCCATATGTATTCGTATAATAACATCATATCATAGTGATAATTCTCCAGAGTTTGATATAATATGAGAATAAGAGCATCAGGGACTCGGTTTAGAGTAATTGAGGGGAGAATATTCATTGAATCCATTTAAGAAGATGAAGCTGAAATCCAAGTTACGTCATTGCGATTATAAGCTGGCTGGTACAGTGATCAAACAACAATATTACAATGATAGTAGCTATACAGAGATTAATAGAATGATCGACCACTTTATGGAAGAACCGTGCTTCGAACGTGCGTTGGATTTAATTGAATATAATGAGATGATCGTCTTCTACTTCACTGAAAGCTGTACGGACGGACTGTATGTTAGGAAAGCACCCATAGAGCCTACGAAAAGTATCGCACAACTAGATAGTAACACATATGAGGAAGATCATACATTCGCAGAATCTCCCTCCACTAAGAAATCGAATGAGCCTCCTAAGGAACAATCGATTCATTCCGAGCATCTACAGAAAATCCAGGAGTCCGAGGAATGGATGGACGAGATGATTAGCCGACTGGCCAGGAAGCCTAAGCAGCCTAAGCAGCCTACTGAAGCAGCGATCACTCCTACACCTGCACCTCCTTCAGTTAAAGTTTACACTGAGGCTGAGGTTGAAACCTTCGACACCATTGAATTTAAGTCTCCAGACTCGTTTAGGGAAATGGATATGTTAACAGAGATAAGGTTTTCGACAGGAGCAGAGAAAAAGGATCAAGTCGTTTTCTATGAAACTGCACCTGTGGATGAACCTATGGACGAACCTGTGGATGAAACCTCTGAGGCTAAACCTGCAAAGGTGATAGAAGTATTCTATGAGACAGAGGTTTATCAGGAAAAGCATGATATCGCAGTATTCTATGAGGTTGATGATGACAATGATATCGAGATTTCTCATGAAACTATAGAGGTCCAGAAGAAAATTTCTAATCCTGAGGCCAACTCATCGGATATTCATACGGAGCAGGAAGCTGAGTCGACTGCAGCATTCAAATTTGTAGCATCTGCAGGATCGAGTCACTGGGAGATTGCAGAGCCTTCCGAGGCTTCCGAAGCCTACCCTTTACCTGAGCGGATGAGGGCGAAGCGTCCAAGCTTCCCTAACGTGGTTGCTACGTTGAAGATCGATCTGCATACAATGATGAAGCAATTGGACGAATATCGTTATCAATTAGCCTACCATCCTCACAATGAGCAGCAGATGATTGGCTGGATTGAAGCTTTGGAGAAAGCTGTTGATGAATTTTCGGCTGCTATCGATCTTATTGAAGATACGTATGAATAGACTTACAAGCAATTAAAAAGCGTCATTCGTCGATATACTATCAACGAATGACGCTTTATTGGTCATAATGGAACCTAAGCTTTACTTAGGGTATCCGTCAACACAGGTACAATCTGCAATTTACGAGAGACCACGCCTTTAAGGATCGCTTTGTTATCCACTAAATTCACGTTATATGCTTGCTCTACAGCCGCAGTTTTGCCGCCAAGAGCTAATGCAACAGAATCATTATTAAGGATATCTGTGACAACGAATAAGAATAAATCCAATCCCTTCTCAGCAATGATACCATGAAGTGCACTTTCTAGTTCAGCTTGCCGTCCAAGTATATCGTTCGTATCAACCGCATTGACTTGGGCAATTTCTACCTTGTAAGTGCCCATCTGAAATTCCTTGGCATCTAAGGAAATTAATTCGCCAATTGACTTGTCACTTAAATCTGCTCCAGCCTTTAGCATATCAAAACCATAGCTGTCTAAATTTACTCCAGCAAGCTTAGCTAATGCTTGAGCCGCTACCACATCTTGCTCTGTGCAGGTTGGTGATTTCAATAGCAAGGTATCAGATATAATCGCAGATACCATTAATCCAGCCATAGCCTTGGAGATATCGATTCCATTCTCAATGAACATCTTACGAAGAATCGTAGCTGTGCAGCCAACTGGCTCAGCACGATAATATAAAGGTCCACTCGTCTCGAAGTTAGCTATGCGATGATGATCAATAACCTCAAGAACAGTTACCTGATCAATATCGCTTACACTTTGTTGGCGTTCGTTGTGGTCAACAAGAATGACATTCTTCGTTTCATTAGCAACTGTTTCAACCAGACGCGGGGCTACTACTTGGAAGTGATCCAGTACGAATTGAGTCTCGCCACTAATAGTGCCAAGACGAACAGGCTCAACATCATAGCCCAATTGTGCTTTTAAGTTTGCATATACAATCGCAGAGCAGATTGTATCTGTGTCAGGATTCTTATGACCAAAAATCAATACTTTTTCCATAAAGTTACTTTCCTCCATCTATGATCCCGTTATAGGTAAATCTCAATCTAGATTATAGCCTATAATTGGGTAAATGGACAATGCTGTCACAAATCACTCTGTAGATAAGGTAAAGCATAGTCTAGATTCTCAACTTGCACTATTGGGATCTTTCTTCTTAATATCTCCATCAGCAGCATATCTATAAAAGGTTCGTCTAGCTTGTATAATATGGACTCGAAGTAGGTATCCACAAGCCAAGCGTCAGGCAATGATTCCATGCGAATAGTTCTCCTTTAAACATTATCTAATTGCAACTCTTCCACGCTAGTTGTTAACAGCTTGAATTTTTGAGCTCTGGACATGATCTCTGAGGACATATTCTCTATTAATGATTGTTTGCCGAATTCATCCATATGTATATGAATATGATCTCTATTTAAATAGAATACCGTACTTATAGCTAATTGAAAATATTGGCTGTTATCTGGATCTGTTATGTCCATATGATAACTCACTCCTGACTTTCCAAATTTATACTATTATCATATAATGAATCATGTAAGGTTACAGCGCAAATCACTTGCATCAAGTAACAATAATTTTGCATGGTGATGCATGATGATATTGCGCTTTTGTTTACACTAGTTCACGATTGTTTACTACCAATAAAAAGAGACTACGTTAGTATAAACTAACGTAGTCTCTGGTGAATGAAGTACTCCTTATTAGGTCCAAGAAGTCATTGGCTCTTCTTGTTCTTTCTTACCTTTGTTGCTGAATACATTTGACAAAGCTTTAGACTCTGTTGTAGATAACATGGATGATAGAGATCGAACAACAAATGACGCATCTTTTAAGGCACTTTCTTTGTTCCATTTAACAGCAATATGTAACTCAGGAGACAATTGAATAGTAGACATCGGCTCACCCCCCTTCTTAGAAATAGTTCTTAATTGTTATTATACCAAATTTATGTAACTTTGGAGTGAGAATATGAAATTAATTACAATTAAGTGGATTTTAATAGCTTTACTTATAACTTCACTATTCTGGTGTTTATTCATAACTTATCAATATCCTTACATCGGAATAAGACTGGAGCCGAATAATCACAATGAATGGATTGTTAACCAATTAGAAACAAACAGCTCAAGTACGAGCTTGGACATAAAAGCTGGCGATCGAATACTCTTAGTTGATGGACAACATCCGGATATCGTTGTTTCCATACAGAAATGGAGAATTATCGAACAAGCTGAACAAATCATACTTTCAAGAAATGGGTCAATCTTTACTATAAATATAGAAGATAGAAGGCATACAAATCATGACTTACTCCAATTATTTTCAGGACTATTCTGCATGCTGATGGCTCTAGTCTTATTCGTGAAATTGAGAATATCTAAATCAGCACAGCTACTATCACTCGTGTTCTTGGCTGGTGGATCTATATATATTAGTATGGGAGCATCCATTCGGGGAGATGAGCTTGGGAAGATATTGATTACTAGTTTTATGAGTGTATTGCCGGTTATTCTTTATCATTTCTTGGTTGTTTTTTTAGAGGAGAAGGGAAATATCATATTGCCAAGAAAAGTACTAAAGTATTTATATGGTGTAGTTATTGTAGGAGCATTGACTAAGACGTTGTATTTCACCCCTACACTTGCATATATGGTTTATAATTACAGCGGAACGATCATACTTCTTTTCTTTTCTCTAGGATTTATTATTAATTTGGTCATTTTAATGATTCTGTACTTCAAGCACCGAAAGGATCAAACTTATTTCTCTACGGTGTTAAGAACAGTATGGTTATCTTTAATGATTTCATTCCTACCCGTTATATTTTTGTCATTTATACCAGATCTCATCACTGGAGAAAGTCTAATTATCCCCGAGTATACTAGTGCATTCGCAATAGTCTTCCCTCTATCATTCGCTTATCTCATTGCTACTGATCAAATATATGATATTGGAATAGTCCTAAGAAGATTCACCTTTGCCTTACTGCTCTCAATTATTCCATGCTCACTCTTTACCATTACCTATACTCTAATTTACCTTAATAACGTTGAAATCGGACAAATGATATTCTTATTCCTCTCTTCTAGCATCTTGGTGTCCATCATTTTATATTCCATGGAATATCTCACTATGCAATTTGAAGGGTTTATGTTCCCGAGGAGATTTATCTTAAAGGCTGCGTTGAAGAAGATATCCAAAAATCTAGAATCGATATCTAGCTATCGTGAATTCGAGGATGTTATATTGGGCGATATTATTGAAACCCTTGAGGTCAAGGGAGGAGCTATCGTATTTAGGCAGGGGCATAATATGGAGATAATCTCTAAAGGGATTATTGACAATACAGAGATAGAACCACTCATCATTAACCCGAATGAACATCACCCCATGCACACTTGCATTGAAATCAATCATCATGAGGATTATACAAGCTACTTAATTCTAACCCGCAAGAAAACCAATACACGGTTAGGTCGGGAAGAAATTCAATGGCTTAAATTAATAACTACGTATCTCGCGGTTAGCTTGGACAATCTTCACTTAATTCGTAAACTGCGACTGAGCCTACAGCAGATGGCTTCGCAGCTTCCGAATGAGCATGAAGCCCAAGATATTCAGTGGTTTCGCAAGCTAATGTTCGAGCTGCAGGAGGAGGAGCGAATGCGCATCGCGATGGATCTTCACGATACAACGATGCAGGATCTATTCTTCCTTAAGCAAAGGTTTGCGAATGTCATAGATAAGTATATATTAAGTCAGGACGATCGCCAGCAGATGGATAGTATGGTTAATTTCATCGAGCTAATCAATACAAGCCTGCGTCAAAGCTGCTTCGAGTTAAATCCATATTTGTTAAAAGAAACAGGGCTTATACATACCGTACAGAAGCTAATAGATAAGGAAGTTTATCACAGTCCCTTCACGATTTCATTCCACATAGATCCTGCAGCTAAGCGAATAGAACAAAAGGATTTAGAATTCAAAAAACACATATTTAGGATCATTCAAGAATTAATTAACAATGCTAAGAAGCATTCACAAGCAAGTGTGGTTAATATAAGCATGCTTGCCCCTAACAATATATTCACACTCGTCTATGAGGATAACGGTGTTGGATTCGAGAATGAGACTGCGGCGACAAGGGAGATCGGCGGCTCAGGCATAGGTATGGAGCAGATGAGGGGCCGCATTCTGTATTTGAATGGACAGCTAGAATTAATAACAACGATTGGTGGAGGTGTAAAGTACAAGATTTCGATACCATAAATTCAATTAGATTCTCAAGGAGGTCCAACCTACATATGACTAAATCAATTAAAGCACTTGTCGTTGATGATCACCCTCTAGTTGCCCACGCAACGAAAAACCTTTTGCAAGAAATAGATGTCATTGATGTTATAGGTATTGCTAATAATGCTGCACAATGCTTAGCCATGATTAAAGAGCATCAGCCCAATCTGGTATTCCTGGATTATCAGCTTCCCGATGAATCGGGTACAGAGGTCGCTAAGCGTATAAGGAGAACGTATGCGGATATCCACATTGTTATATTCACTGGGATAGATATTAACGATCTATACAATACATTCATTGATATCAAGGTGAGTGGTATTCTATCGAAGGAATCCAGTGTGACAACGATTAAGAACATGGTCAGTTGTATACTGGACGGCTATACCATTCTGCCTTTATCCATCTTCCATACTCTTAAATTAGCTAGTGGGGAGACTCCACAGCAAGAATTCCTGCTTACCTCAGAGGAAATATCGATGATGAATATGGTTGTGAAGGGCGCTACCCACGATCAAATTGCAGAACAAATTCATATGAGCAAAAGAACAGTCGATAATTATCTAAAAAAGATTTACGACAAATTAGGTGTGAGATCTCGCTTAGAGGCTATAGAGCGCTTTATTAAGGATAGCTATCATATGTAGGTTATGGGGGGACACGTAATTGAAGCAGGAAGTACTCGATAACATATATAGCTTCGTTGATCAATATGTATATGAAGAGCAGCTAAATACCTTAATCAGAGCTTATATTGATAATAAGAGCCATGAGCGCGGCTTCTGGTCCGATCTGACTATAACGGTTCACGCAATGTTGGGCGGAGCCTCGCCCGACATCTATCGATTAGCTGCTATTACCGAATTAATCATACTCGCCTCAGATATCATTGATGACCTTCAGGATCAGGATCACTTGGACAAGCCATGGATGACTGAGCCTCAAGCTTATACTTTAAATGCGGTAGTAGCCATGCTCGTTGTATTCTTCGGTCAACTTAGTCAGCTGCTTGAAGGAAAGAATCAGGCGGAAGCTCTTCATGTAACGAGTCGGATATTGATGAGGTCTCTGAACGGACAACAAAAGGATCTATCCAACTCGGTTCAAACTGTTGATGACTATCTAGTGATGGTTCAAGAGAAGTCAGGGTCATTAATTCGATTAGCCTGTTATCTAGGTTACGTAACGTTGGATTGTAATGAAGAAACAGTGAATAAACTGAATGATCTTGCGGATTGTACAGGTCTGATTCATCAGATCGAGAATGATATGAAGGATTTATTAGGGTTGGATGTGAAGAGTGACTTGGTCTCGAAGAAAAGAACCTTACCCCTCCTCTACCTCATACTCACAGACAGCGAGCTGATGATAGATGAGCTAATTACAATGGGTAAGGCAGAAGCACTTAAGATCATTCAAGATTCAGGCTGTGTCGAATATGGCAAGATCGTTCAATCGGTATGCTTTACGAAGGCCGAGGAAATATTCGGAGGGCTTCAAGCGCAATCACCATGGAAAGAGGAATATTGGGAGATGATGATGGGTTCGTTTCAATTAACTGTGCAAGCAATAGAAACATAAAATCCAACGAAAATTCGAGGCTGCCCCAAGATAATAATTATCTAAAAATCACTGTGACTGTTATCATGACTATTTCTGTGACAATGTTATACAATTCAAGAGGAGAATTAAACAGTCTGATGATAGATAGGAGATGTTAACTATGGCAACATATGCAGTAGTGGATAAGAGTGAGTGCATTGCTTGCGGTTCCTGCGGAACGTCCGCCCCGGAGATTTTCGAATTCGATGATGAAGGTCTAGCAGAGGTCATCTACAGTGGTGACAATAACCGAGGCGTAACAGATATTCCTGAGAATTTGCGAGAAGATCTGCAGGAAGCAGTAGAAAGCTGTCCTACCGAATGTATTAAAGTAGATGATAAGGCTTTTGCATAAGGATAATAATGATATTTGGTGAGAAAAGAAACAGCTTGGGCATATCCCAGAACTGTTTCTTTTTGTTTATATGAATAGAACCTGACTCTTGAAAGCGGGATTTCTAGCAAATGGGACAGCCCCTTCTTTAGTAGAACAGTCATTAATCTGGAAAGGTATACATATCGAACGTATCCGCTGTTACACCAACCTTGGTCTTGATGCAAACCATTGTCCAATAATCAAGTCTTGGAACAGTAAATCGGACAAATTGTCCACACTCATTACCCTTAGGCACGAATGTGTAATTTATGGTTTGGGAGCGAATGCTATCTCCATCAGGTGATGCCAAATATATACTCTCAATGGCTTCCCAGCTCTCCACCTTGACCACAATATTCTCTAAGCCAGTTGGTGCTTGTTGCTTAGCATGTGCCCATACATCATTATCCAACCCATTCAAATTGATAAGATGGATAATCATCAATCCAGGCTTCTCCTTCACAATCGTCCACACTGTATCTAAATCTCCATTAGGAGCGAAGGACACCCCTTCTTTCTCGAACACAACCTCCGTATTAATTCCGCCAGCAAACGTCATAGATACATCATCTAGCTCGAGATCGTAAATTGGATTACGATACATCACGATAAAATCATAATAATGCTGCATGGTAACCTTAAATTGTTCCGACAGACTGCCATACTTGGGGAAGTAGCTGTCAGCGAGGAGATTCTCATGCTCACCGAGTAAGATATGATATCCACCGCTTGCGAAAATTGTAGCCATCGCGATAATCGCACCGTACTCCGCTTGTGCCGGAATACTTGGCTTATCTGGATGAAAGGCGTGCAAGTAGGCGGCTATGACAACCTGTTTGCCCGACCACAGGCGAGCGTTATCAATAATCTGCTTTAAATCTCTTAAGTGAAAGGCTGGATCCCATACCTCGATATACATCGTATCTAGTGCCGAAGCAGCTGTGGTGTGAGTTGGGTAATTCCCCACATTGTTATATATCAACACAACATCATCATGTATACGTTCAGCTACTGCTTCTCTTACCAGATCGATAAAGCGCGGGTACAAATTCTTCAACGCTACAATCTCATTCTTGCCGTCCTTCTTACGAATCGCCTTCTTGGGTAAACCATATTGATCCAGCTGTAATCCATCAAAGCCTATTACTAATATGGCGTTAACGAATTCATCAATGATGTGCTTGGTCCATGCAGAATCCTCGGAGATGTCCATTATATGAAAGAAGTTCCCTAGCGAATGAGGTCTACCATCATTCTGGTATAGAAGCTGCTCTGGATGCTTATGTGCATAATCTGGTAAGCTGCCATAAATCGCTGCATAGGCCATTGAAGCAATTCCAAGCTTCTTGCATGCTGCAATCTTCTCCTTCACAACCTTGTGCGATATACTCCGACCAAGCGGATCGATAAATTCTTCTGTATTCGTTAGCAATTGATCGTGTCTATACATCCAATCATACAATTGCACCAGATTGATGTGATGCTTGTTCAGGAATTCAACATCCTCCAGCTTACCCGCTTCCTCAGGGGAGAAGTCACTAAGGAAGCCATATCGTGGCGCTTCTCGCCAATGCTCGGCTACATCGAAGGCTGTTTCGGCATCTATCATTCCTCCGCTGGCTGTCTCCATAGTAACGAACAATCCATAAGCTCCAGATCCCCCGGTTATCACGGGGACATCCAGGATCATATGACATGCGTTTGAGTTAACTTGACCCAGCTTCTCACTACCCTGAACAACAAGCTCATTCTCATCAAATACAGACCAGCTATACTTCTCATTCCCCGAGAAATAATCACTGGTGAATTGGAGCTTGAAGGTTAGCTTATCTCCTGGACGAAACTGAGCTTTACTGGGAATAACTTCAATGGTGTATGCTGGATTGTCAATATTTTCAGTTATCCTTGTATTCATCCTTTGACTCCACCTTCAGATAGATTTGGGTTTACGAATTGCTTCTGGAAAATAACGAAAATAATGATAATCGGTAATAACGCCATAATCGATGCTGCGAAGAACAATCCATAGTAGGTTGCATATTGTCCGCGGAATAGCTGCAAGGCAATCGGTAAAGTCCTATTCGCCTCCGTCTTAATCAATGTCAATGCCACGATAAACTCATCCCATGTGCCGGAAAAAGCGAAGATGCCTAATGTCCCGATAGCCGGCAAGGATAATGGTATATAGATAGATCGGAAGATCGTCCAGCGATTTCCTCCATCCATCACGATGGATTCCTCAAGCTCCGCAGGTATTCGTTCGAAGAATCCCCGCAGGAAGAAGGTGCTCCCTACAATACCCGTACTGATATAGAGTAGGATCAGCCCGGAATACGTATCTACAAGACCAAGCGACTTGATAATCGTAAATTGCGGAATAATGTTAAGAATAGCGGGTACGAACATGGAGAACAGGAACATTCTGAACAGGAGCTCTTTACCAGGAAACGGAAACCGCGCAAATGCATAAGCCGTCATCGAAGCCAATGTCAGCGATAGCAGCATCGTGATAATCGAGATGAACAAGCTATTCAGGAAGTATTGGGAGAAATGATTCTTATTCCACGCTTCCACATAGTTATCCAGTGACTTCGCACTATTCATTAGCTTCGTTGGATTAGGGAGACTGAAATTATCCGAGGTCAATGACGTCAGAATCATGTAGACGAAAGGTCCGACCACTACTGCAATACCTAATATCAATACTAGATGAGCTATCCATGGCGTTAGCTTCCTCATGTGAACACCACCTTTTTCCAGTCATAATGTTAATATTCAATTCTGTCCTTACCGAACGTCCGCTGCTGGCTATACGTAAAGATGAAGATGAGCAGCCCTAACAGCACACTAATCGCAGCTGCATAACCAAAATCGAAATATTGAAAGGCATGCTTAAACATATAGGTGTTCAGTAAATGTGTAGAGTCTAGAGGCCCTCCCTTGGTAATTAGGAATACCTGGATAAAGGCTTGGAAGGCCCCAATGATCAAGTTAATGAGTACAAAAACGGTCATAGGTCTCATCAGCGGAAGCGTAATATGAATGAAAGTCCGCGCTCCCTTGGCACCATCGATAGCCGCAGCCTCATACAGAGAACGAGGAACGGATTGCAGAGCAGCCAAGTACATGATCATCACCCAGCCTACACCCTTCCATATACTGACCAACCAGATCACAACATTGGCCGTCCACGTATTCTGTAACCAAGCAATTGGCTCATCTCGAATGTGTAAGAAATCAACCAATAGATAATTAACTACACCACTGCTTCCATCGGCGAATAAGAACTGGAATAAGTAGCTGACAACAATCCATGAGCTGATTACAGGTAAATAGTACACTAATCTGAAAAATACCTTGAAGCGGATAAACTGCAAATGAATGATCATCGCAACGACAATGCCGAGCGCCCATTGTAACGGGACGGTCACAAGGACAAATAGCAATGTATTACGCAACGCGATATAGATGGATGGATCATGAAACACCTTGATGTAATTATCCCAGCCAAGGAATACACTCTGAGAAGGTGTGATCACTTTATACTCAAAAAAACTAATATAAACACCCTTAATCAACGGATATAGTACAAATATGCAGGTCAGAATGAATCCCAGAGTGAGATAGGGCGCCACTTGCACATATTGCTTGATTGCCTTATTCATATCGAACCCCTCCAGCTTAATGAAAGGGCGACCGCACGAGCTCCGGTCGCCATATTCGCAGCAGTTGATCATACTGAATGCTTCCTTATTTCAATAGTGCGTCAATTTCTATTGCAGCCTGATCTAGTGCTTCCTTCGGAGTGGCATCCTTACGCAATGCTTTCTCGAAGGCTTTGCCGAATACATCGCCGATCTGATTGGCATTCGCGCTTGGTGTTCGTGCCATCGCCGTTTCCATCTCAGCCACATACTCGTCGAGGTAATAGACAGAGCTTAATTCACTAGACTGTGCAGCATTCTTATTCGTTGGAATAGCCCCCGTCTTGATAGCCATCAAGACTTGAATTTCTTCAGATAGCAAGAATTGTGTGAACGTCCATGCCGCTTCAGGCTGCTTCGCCCCATTGAAGAACACCATATCTTGGCCTCCAATAATGGAGTGGCTCTGGCCATCCGGACCATTCGGCATCTTGGCTGGAATCATCGTATCCTTAACACCATCGCCCAATATACTGAAGAACCATGGACCATCGTTAATCATCATATAGGATGCTGTCTTACCTTCTTCTCCACGTAAGCCTTCCCATGTCCCTGGTTGACCACCAAGGATAGGTGGGGCTAACAAGCCTTCGTCATTCCATGAGACGATTGTCTCTAATGCTTTCACACTAGCATCACTATTCAAGTGACCGGTTGCAACCGTAAATTTATCATCTGTAATGGTCCCGCCTAATGTCCAGAACCATGGAGGCATATTCCAGAAATCGGGACCGCCTATAGTAATTCCAAACTTCTTATTATCCTTCAGCTTGCGAGCGAGACTTACCAGCTCGTCAATCGTAGCAGGTGCTTCTGTTGCTCCAGCTTCCGCTAGTAATTCCTTGCTGTATATCGCAATTTTCGTATTCGTGTCCAGTGGAACACCATAATACTTGCCATTATAGTAGTTTGTGGCCATTGGACCTGCGAATGAATCGGCTACAACCTTGTTAAAGTCTACAAAATCATCAACCGGTACAAGTACACCTTCCTTAGCCATTCTAGGAACCCAAGTATTGTCCATTCTCATTACATCAGGCACCGCACCGCCCGCTGCAGCTGTAATTACCTGTTGATCTAAATTCTCAGTTGGCATTCGTGTAGCTTTGATCGTTATGTGTGAGTATTGCTCGTTGAATTTAGGTATGACCTCCTCCAATAGAACCTTCTCTTCGCCCTCCCCGAATGCATGCCAGAATTCAACCGTAACAGGCTTTGGCGGCTCTAGTGCTGGTGTCGGCTCGGCCGGTTTATTCTCGGCTTTAGTCTCTGCTGGTTTCTCTTCGTTAGCCGCTGGAGTATTGTTCTCATTATTACCGCAGCCAACTAAGAGAGCGGTTGCAATCAAGAGCACAAACAATAGCTTAGGTAACCACTTCATTGTCGTCTTCATTATTAACACTCCCCAATTTTTTGATGAATACCCCCTCATTCTAGCTTCATTCGACTACATATCCGATTGATTAAAATCCTATTATGGTGCACATTATTACGGAATTAATATCATTGCTTGCAAACCGCTTGAATAAGGTGCTATATATTCCTGACTTTCCGGATAATAAGCAACACCTATCGTGATTGAACAAGCTTAGTACAGTTGTACAAATGAGATGATACTAAATTCGGATGTACATTATTATGGAGTAGAGCTATTCTTAGAATGAATGAGAAGATGTGTTGGAGGAATGTATCCCAATGGAGCAACTAAGCATCGAAGTACTCATATTTCTAATCGCTGCGGGGTTCATTGCTGCGTTCGTGGACTCGGTCGTGGGAGGGGGAGGACTTATCTCTCTTCCAGCGCTGTTATTTGTTGGACTTCCCCCAACAGTCGCATTAGGCACCAACAAGCTGGCAAGCACCTTTTCGTCGCTTACCAGCTCAATGAGCTTCTTCCTTTCTGGAAAAATAAATGTAAAGCTTGTTTCCATCCTGTTCCCGCTCTCCCTAGTGGGGTCGGCATTGGGCTCATATACGATTACCTTGATTCCTTCTACCTTTCTAAAGCCACTCGTTGTGATTATGTTGATTCTGATCACACTCTATTCTTTAATCAAGAAAAACTGGGGGGTACGATCCTCTTATCCAGGTTTAGTAATGAAAACTGCCATTTTTGCCGCATTATTTGCTTTTGCAATCGGCTATTATGATGGATTCTTTGGTCCGGGAACTGGATCATTCCTGATCTTCTGCATGCTGCTTATCGCTTTTGATTTTGTATCGGCGGCTGGTAACGCCAAGGGGCTGAATTTCGGCAGCAATCTT
>DFXU01000052.1 GCA_002383285.1 Caryophanales bacterium UBA4100 | reverse complement strand
TGAACATAGCTTGCCAAGTATTGTCGGAACGAGTGTGATACAGTTACAATACGATCAAGCTTAGATTCTAATTCTCCATATATGCGAGTGAGGAATTTCTCTTCTAGTCCACCCACCTGAATACGACCATTCAAGATGAGCTCCTTCTCGTAGCTAGAATGAATTGTAATAATTACGGGAGTGTCTGGGAAGAGATTCTTCATGACTAACCCAGCGATTGGATGATGTGCATGAATAAGATCATAGGATTTGGTAATTCGCATGCTTGCCCACCACATATAGTCTTTATACGTCTGCAGGTACTTATCTACAATTGGATTACCAGTAAATTCATCAACATCGAAAGTATCAAAGACGAGCTCACCTGTACCTTTGGAGCGAATTCGCTTAGGTAAAGAGAATAATTCCATCTCCGTTCCTAGCTTGTGAAATCGTTCCATTATATAAGGAACCATAGAGGAAACTCCACCTGGTTGATCTGGGGGAAAGAATAGTGCTTGTAATATATTCATTAACAATACCTACTTTCCATCTGTATTCTCACTCCTATTTTACCTTATTATATAGAGGAATTGAAAGCCAGTATGGATTTAGAAATTCTTTATCCTTATTGTATGAATCTGGTATAATGGTACAAGTCATCACTACTACTCAAACACTAGGAGTGTTTCATGGAAATCTCTCATATGTTCTTGGGCAAAGCCGGATACATCTATTCCTACGCTTCTACTATACTTATCTTAAGCTTAATGTTGATTATTACATTAAGATTATTTTTGAGTCGCCGTAAGAAAGCCTACTTCTCCCTAACCATCTCGTTAGCTATTATAATCATGCAATATATCCTGTTAATTATCTTTGCATTCAATAATGGCACCGATCTCGAATCTACCGAATATCTGGCACAGTTCCTCCAGGTGCTTGCCTTTATACTAATCAATATGGGGATCTACCAGCTATATAATGCCTCCAAATTCAAAGAATACACCTACTTTCTAACATTAGTTTCCATAGGTATCATCATTGGACTCGTGCGATACTTCCTTGTCATGAACCAATCCGATCCGAGTATGAATTTCTTACGCTTCCAGAATATCTGGATTGAGATATATCTGCTTCTCTTAACCTTTCTCGGTTTCTATATTGTAATGCCACATATTGGTCAACGATTGAAGTATCAAATTGCGTTATCGATCTATTTTGTCACACAACTTTCAAGGATCATTAACCATTATATTCTCAATGAACAAAAGTCCACTTTATTGCTCATCGAGAATGTCGCGCCGATCTTGTTCTATATTATTCTCTTTATTATAATATTCGATAGAGTTGTCGAGCTACTCCAAGCTATCTACGATTCCTCTATTAAGGATGGGTTAACTAGTTTATATAACCGTCATTATTTCTTCAATCGGGTAGCGGAATTTATTAATCGAGGAGAGCGTATATCAATAATTTTCTGTGATATCGACAATTTCAAGAAATTGAATGATAAGAAAGGTCACCAGATGGGTGATACAGTCCTTAAGAAGGTCGCAATAATAATGATGGAGGAAAGTGAGAACATTGGTATTGCTGGCCGATATGGTGGGGAAGAGCTGGTCATGTTACTCACAGATACCTCTCTTCGTGTTGAGAACGTAGCCGAAAGGATTCGTCGTCGAGTTGAAGCTGAGACAGGCGTTACAGTTAGTATTGGCTATAGCAAATATCGGAAACCAATCTCTCCACAGGAATTAATCGAGCAAGCAGATATGGCCATGTATCAATCTAAGAAAACTGGAAAGAACAAAATTACAGCCTACCCAGCACAATAAACTGCTTCCTGCCTCCTATTCACTCAATATTGAATAATTCTTCTACCTGCTTCTCTAATAATTCGCAAAGGCGTTTAGCGGTAGCAGGTCCTACTGACTTCTCCCCACGTTCAATCATGCTTATATAAGCATGACTTAAGTCAGACCTGCGAGCAAGCTCTCTCTGGGATAAACCCTTTATTATTCTTGACCGTGTAAATATATCTCTCTTAGCTATTATCTTCATATGAGGCCCCCCAAGTATTTATCCCATGTTCTCATTTTGTTCCCATTACGTAATTCATTTTATCAATAATTATTTGCCAACGCAACCATAATTGATAACTATTGTTATTTTTTATAGAACAAACTCTTTCTCATCTTCTTGAATTCACTATTATTCGCATGATATGATATTATTGTTCACTAAAGTTAACTAAAATTTCTTGTCTGGGAGGATCATATGCTTTTCTACGAACAATTAAAGGGGCTTCGCAAGCAACGGGGATTCACAATAAGAGAGGTTGCCGGACGTTCAGGGGTATCTGCCGCTTACATCTCTCAACTGGAGAGTGGTCAACGCGGGACACCTTCACCAGATATCCTTCAGAAGCTATCAGAAGGTCTTGAGAGCTCCTATTCGCAATTGATGCAACTTGCTGGATACTTAGATGTTGAGCCCTTAGCTCAAGAGCAGAACAAAAAACCACTTAATCTCCGCGTCATTCTACGAGAGTATCAAGTGGCCTTGGATGGAAAAGTATTATCTGAGCAAGATGTTCAGTGGATTGAGCGTATGCTTACCGTGATGTTCAGTCGCGAGCTATAAATAGATAATCGGATCAACTGCGTCTGCTTCAGCAAAACCCCTAAGTCTAAGCACGCAGCTGTCACATTCTCCACAAGCCTTCGTCCCACCATTATAACAGGATGTGGTTAGGGCATAGGGTACCTCTAATCGCAGACCCTCTCTGATAATATCCGCTTTCGTCATATGGATGAGTGGTGTCTGAATTCGAATAGATCCGCCTTGCACACCAACCTTGGTAGCTAGAGTAATTACCTCATTGACCTTGTCAATAAAGTCAGGACGACAATCTGGATAACCGCTATAATCGAGAGCGTTCACACCAATATATATAGCCTCAGCACCAATCGCCTCCGCATATGAGGTTGCGATTGAGAGGAACAATAAATTCCGACCAGGCACATAGGTTACCGGTATATCCTCATTCACATCAAGCATCATCTTACCTTCCGTGTAACCGTTACCTTGAGGCGCGTCCATATGCGGTACAGCAATCTGATCATCTGTTAGTGCACTTCCGCCGAAATCCCTTAAGAATGGAAGAGTGATTAACTTCAACTTATCCCCTACACAATAATGATCAGCTACCTTCTGCGCATTCAATAATTCAATACGATGACGCTGTCCATAGTCAAACGTAAGAGGATATAACGAATAACCTGCTTCAGCCGCTATACCCATACAGGTTGTACTATCTAGACCACCACTAAGAATGATAACTGCTTTCTTCATATTCATCTCTCCTCTCCACACCTAAACACCCCGAGTAGCTGGGTCCCATATAATCTTATGCAATTGTAAATTCAGCTTAACATGAGATAATCCATGCTCTAGCAATAGCTGCACTAGCCGTTCCGGCTTCATGCTCTCCCAGACTGGACTGAATAAGGCTAGGGCTCGAGTTGGATATTGCTCCAGCACTTGTTTGGCTTCTATGAAATCCTCATCAGATGCAATTACGAATTTAAGCTCATCACAAGAACGAAGAATATCTAGATTTGTCAGCTTCATCTGTCCGCCCTCATTGGAGCCAATAAGCTTGTAATCCATCACATACCGTACTTTAGGTGAGTGAATTCGACTCATGAAGGGGGCTAAATCAATAGCACCGTTCGTCTCTATATGAAGATCAACGAGTCGGTCTACACCTGTAACCAATGCTTCTATTAACACAAGAGAGTGCTCCCCATACAATAATGGTTCTCCACCTGTTAGGCATATCCTCGTGGATTTATACTGATTCACCTCTGCCACAATCTCATCGATCGTCATTGTGCGCTCCGCATCAATGGGGGGGTAGCTATACTTGGTATCACACCAAACACAACGAAGATTACATCCGAATAAACGAACGAAGATCGTGGGAAATCCCGCTTGAGTGCCTTCACCCTCGACGGTTTCAAAAATTTCTACCATCGGTAGACGAATACTTCCGTTCATGGTTTATGCCTCCATCATCTGACGCGTTACCCTTGCATAGCTAGTAGGTGTCTCCCACAAACGCAGCTCGTCTAATTGTATACGTGGCAGCCAGCCCTCTTCATCTAAAGCTAGCTGAATTTGTTCATATATCCACACAACCATGTTCTCGGCAGTCGTATTCATAGGAGGCAATACTTCATTCAGATAACGATGATCCAATCGATCGATAACCCGTTCCTTGGTAATTCTTTTCATATCTCCAAAATCAATTGTAAGTCCGCGCTCGTCTACCTTGCCTGACATAATTACCTGCAGCTTATACGTGTGCCCATGAAGATTCTTACATTTCCCCTCATAACAATGAAGGTGATGTGCACTATCAAATGTGAATTCCTTCGACACCTGTACGACCTTGTCGTGATATCTTAACTGATCAGGCTGAATGTCCTGTCCAATCTTCTGTACTTTGTCCGGTATGTGAAAGCTCATTCCTGTATCTCCTCTGTACCCGTTTTCAGTATATTATTATATCACGAATCTACGGGCTTGCGCTCGAATGGGTGAGATAAGTTATGTTGAATTTCATGTAACCGGTCATTCTCTCCACGTAATTCCCATTCTAGCTTCTCCGTTAATGCCTCGATATGCTGGACCACACCTTCAGGCAAATCCACCTCGGGTAATGATTTAACTATGTATAGCAAGCATTGAATCGTCTCTTCCATGAGCCCCTTCTTATTCCCATCCCTGACAACACCAGCCAAGAATATCAGATGTGCCAATTCCTTCTGTGTATAGATCACCCTTGTCATTCCCCCTACTTCTTCCTCGTTCGTTTCTTTTCTACATTATCTCTCATTTCACAATACGTTACCAGATTAATGCAAGGTGATTTTTCGAATTATTATTGTAGTACAGAAAAACTGGCTGCAGAGCGAAAAATCCACCCTACAGCCAGTTATCTTTGAAGCGCTGCTGCAACTTGCTCGATACACTCAACACATTCAAGCAGCTGCTTCACCACTCAATGTATCGTATCATTCTCGAAGAGGATATCCTCAATCCGCTTGTTCTGATGAAGCATCGTTAAATTCAACGATTCATAACTTTTCTCTTTATCTAGCTCACGCAGTAATGTAGTGGCAATACTCTCCCGATCAATCGAACGAGTAGGCTCACGGAATTCTATAAAGCCGGTCAGACGGCGATGAGATATATCGACTGTAGCTCGACCAACCGCTGGTCCCTCCTGAGATCGCTCGAATATGTCATACGTAAGTGCGTCAGCATCATCTCGAATGAGTACAGCGGAGAATTGTCGATCGCCTCCCCAACTGCGGCTAACAGTCTCCTGATCTTCCTCATCATGCTCCCACCGATTCTCTAAGGCTAACATATCCTCATGCGTTAATTCGATCGACTCCAGAGTAACCCCTTGATACTTCATCTCAATTTGGAAGGAATCAATCGCATCATCGTCGAAGTCGGATACGATAAGATCTGCAGCAGCCTCAATCTCATCATCACTTGGCTTAACCATCCAGTTAACCTCTCCGAAAACTTCGCTTTCCTCGATCATGAACATAGCCTCTGCAAGCCATGCTTTCTTCTTTCCATAAATGTGATACTCGATTCGATTCTCATCCTCACCAACAATAACAAGCTCGAAGCGAATGGGCTTTACTCCACTATATTCGCTCATCGTAACTTCATCCCGATCACCAGGATCGATAATATCCACTAAGCTCGAATCATCAATCGCACCCTCATACATATCATCATCGATCTCACTATCTAGGACCTCTTCAAGATCGACATCAAAGCCAGTAATGATATGATCGAACTTCGCATACGTGACTAATACCTCACATTCTTCCACCCGAAGCGCGTCAGCAAGTGAGTGTACATAATCATCAGCCCACTTCACAACCTCTTCCTTGTCTTTATGGGATAGAATTGCCTTATCAAGCTGAATGGAACCGATTAATCGATCCCTCTCCCTATAAGTGAGTGTGACCGTCCCCGCATATTTACCATTCAGTTCAAGATCATTCACTTCTCCACCAGCGGTTCGAAACTCGGGTCTTAGGACAATATGGGCCATTGTTATGTCTCCCTCCGTTATGTTAGAACTATGATCTTCCATCATAGATTGTCCCATTACACAAGAAGTATCCACATGAATAGGCTAAGCAAGACAATATTGCTGAAGTGCTAGATGAACTCCTTCTTCATCATTGGATGACGTTACAGCATCCGCATCACGCTTCATATCCTCTGGAGAATTATCCATTGCAATCCCTAGCCCAGCAAATTCAAGCATCTCCACATCGTTATAGTAATTACCAATCGCTAATATCTCCTGTGCATTGATTCCCCAGTCGTTTGCTAAGGATCGTAATGCATTACCCTTATTCGCCTCATGGTGCATAACATCAATGAAGAATTCACCGCTGCGAATAATCTTGAACATAGGATGACCCATCCGCGGCCAATCCAGTGTGAGTTGATCCAATACTTCACCTTCTGCGAAAACTGATATTTTTACAACCTCATCTTCCAAGCTCATTACATCATCAATCTGCCTTGGATTAACAAGGTATTTCTCATACATCTCCCGTTCGACATCCGTTAGGTGCTCTAGGTAATGCACGAAAGCAGTGTTTACGTCAAAGTGGATCTTTCTCTCTCGGCAATATTCAACGAATGGTCGCAAATCATTCATACGAAATCCAAATTGATGAATGAGCCTCGAACCAACCGATTCCACAGTTGCAGCACCATTATGCGTGATTACAGTGCCTTCAAGATTAAGCAGCTCAAGTAAAGGCAATGTCGAGGTTGGACCTCTACCGGTACAAAGAACGATGTGTGCACCCTGCTTATGAACATCGCTTATTGTCTTCCGGGTCGCTTCTGTAATCTGATATTCGTTATTAATTAATGTACCGTCCACGTCTAAAGCAATTAACTTGTATTTCAATCTTGTCACTCTCCCTTGAGTCCCTTTAATTCATTCTCTGATAATTCCCGATATTCTCCTAGAGCAAGTAATGGGTCTAACAGCAAGCTGCCCATCTGAATTCGTTGCAGATACACAACCTGCTTATCGACCGCTTGGAACATCCGCTTAACCTGATGGAACTTACCCTCGTGTATGGTTAATTCAATCCTCGAGATCGGGGGCAAGCTCATCACCACTTCTTTGATAATTAACTGTGCAGGTAACGCGACATAGCCATCATCCAGCTCAACGCCCTTGGCAAAATAAACACGATCCGCCTCTCCCACCACACCTTCAACATAAGCTGAATAGGTTTTGGGTACATGCTTGCGCGGTGATAGTAAATTATGAGCGAGCTGACCGTCATTCGTTAGTAATAGCAGTCCCTCAGTGTCCTTATCTAATCTGCCTACGGGGAATAAGTCGAACACACGCAACGAATCATCGAGCAAGTCCAGCACTGTGCGGTCACGACCATCCTCCGTCGCTGATATAACACCCTGTGGTTTATTCAACATTAGATAAATGAATTCTCTGTACTCAATCGACACCCCATCACATTCAATGCGGTCAGCTTCGGGTGATACCTGTAATCCAGCATCCTTGACGATGTGTCCATTCACCTGAATTCTTCCTTGCTTTACAATCTTCTTCAATTCACTTCGTGTGCCTATCCCCATATGAGCAAGCACCTTATCCAATCGTTGTCGACTCAAGCTATGTCACCCTCCAGCCTGCAGGATATTCATTCTTTAGCATACCATCCAGCCATTTACCCCAGCCTACCGGGTAGCCTTCTACAGTGATCAGACAATATCCCTTAGAAGGTGCCTGACTGCTTGCCTTAATCATCTGACTCTCCGCTAGGAATAATGTCTCTCCCCTTAAGTAACGAGCAATTTCCTCTGATTCCACGGCCAAATCAAATACACGAAGCGCATCGTCTTTATATAACCCCATAGCAAGAGCATGAGAGGGCTCGAATCGATTCTTCTTCACTGACCCGACAAACCAGCCTGGACGGGCTACATTGATTCGTGACATATCAGGTAAATCCCAGTTCGTCCAGAACACATTGCTGCCGTAGCATATCCATTTCCCTTTTATTGGCTGCTTCAAATTATCCTTCATGAAGTCATGCCATAACCCAAGCTCATCTGTATCCTTAGATCCAATTGACGCTTGGGAAAGCTTGTGTGCTTTTACTTTTTTGCTAGCTGCAGGTATAGAAGCAGCTACCTGCTCTTCAATCTTGACAGATACATCACCATGATGGACCAATACTGCTATGTAGTGACCTTCACCTTGGAGTAGCTGTGGCCATAATCGAATAGTGCCCTCCACTGCCTTGCGAGACTCAGAGCTGAAGTCGAAGCCCCCCTCAGTCGACCCTTGCACACCATCGATCCAATCCGCTCTGCCTGAAGCCCATCCATGCTGTGGTTCGACCGCTTCCACTCGAAATTCTGGATGTCCATCTAAGAATCGGGCAATGGTCGCTTCATTCTCCTCAGGGGAGAATGTACACGTTGAATACACAATTCGGCCACCCGGTGCGAGAAGATGAACGGCAGCATCGAATATATCCTTCTGCATGATCGAGCACTTGGTCACTGAGTGTGTATCCCAGCTTGCGATCATCGAATCATCCTTGCGGAACATTCCTTCACCTGAGCATGGCGCATCAATTAGAATTTTGTTGAAGTAGTGGGGGAACGATTGGGCTAACGCGGCTGGTTCTGCAACGGTAACCATCGCATTACGTACGCCGAACATCGCTAAATTCCGCACAACGACCTTCTGGCGCTCTGCCTGGTTGTCATTAGATACGAGCAAGCCTTGATGCTGCAGCTTAGCTGCGATTTGCGTTGATTTCCCTCCAGGCGCCGCACACAAATCCAATACACGATCGCCTGGTTCTATATGTAATAGCTCCACGGGAGCCATAGCGCTCGGCTCCTGCATGTAATATAGCCCCGCATGATAGTATGGATGCTTGCCCGGTCGATCTGATTCATCGTAATAGAACCCCTCTTCTACCCACGGTATCGGACTCAGATGGAAGGGGCTTCGTTCAAGAAGCGAATCTCTGCTTATCTTTAATGTATTCGTACGCAACCCATAAATTCGGTTAGCATCATATGAGGCAAGGAAGGCGTCATAACCCGTTCCTAATAATTGTTTCATTCGATTCAAGAACGCTTCTGGCAGCTTTTTTATCATACGTAGAGTAATCCTCAATTCATGGCAATATAGTGACTATCTTTTGTATTTTATATTTAATCCTTACAGCATCGGCAAAATGTATTATAATATCTTTTGTTAGACATAAGAAAACTTCAGGAGGTAATAATGAAAAAGCTAATTATATATTTATCCATTATTGTAGCATTGTTCGCTGGCTTATATGCCCTGAATTATTATGAGAACGGCTCATCGGACAACCCCTATGGTCTTAGAGAATCCGAGCTAACGTCTTCAACCCGCAAGCAGCTAGACGATCCTAACTATCAGAATATCATTTTACCTGATCAATTGAAATCTATGGTCGCGAATAAAGAAAGTGGCTTTGTCTATTTCTTCAGTCCGGATTGCCCGCACTGTGTGGCGACAACCCCATTGCTAAACCCCATTGCAGATCAATTGGATGTTGATTTGCCTAAGTATAATTTACTTCAATTTAACGAGGGCTGGAGAGATTACGGCATTCAATATACGCCTACGCTGGTCTACTTCCAGGATGGCGTTGAAGCTGAGCGAATAGTCGGTGGTATGGAGATCGATACAGGTGATGGTGGTCATACAAAGGCTGTATTCGAACAATTCTTCAAGAAGTATAGCGCCCAATGAAACCGCGAATAAACCAACTATATACAGTACGAAGCATCGCTATTCTTGCGGTGTTACTCATTCATGCAACTGCCAAACCACTATCCGAGCTAGATCGATCCACAGCATCCTATTTTGGCTACCAGCTATTTAACACTCTATCATCCTTTGCTGTACCCGTCTTCATCTTCCTTAGCGGGTTTGTATTAATCTATAATTATATGGATAAACCTATATCCTTTAATGCTGTCTGGCAGTTTTATCGAAAGAGAATGCTCTATATTGTAGTCCCCTACCTTGTATTCTCAGTATTCTACTTTACATTCATTCAATGGTGGTATTATGATTTCAATCATTTGCCATTAATCATCGAGAAGTTTATGCACGCCTTCTTTATCAAAGGCGGAACGATGTACCATCTGTATTACATGTATATCATCGTTCAATTCTACATGCTCTTTCCGCTCGTCTGGATGTTCTTTAGACAACGTTGGTTGACTGCATATGCAGTACCAATTGCCTTTGTGTTCCATTGGATATTCGTATATATGAACGGATACCTCGAGCTGTTCCCTAAACGGTCAATTGTCAGCTTGAATTATATGGTCTATTTTCTAATCGGAGCCTATGTAGCTATTCACTGGGAAGCTTGGAGCAGGAGATTTGCGGATGGCCGGCATTCAACCAAGCTTATCTCTGCCCTTCTAGGGAGCTGGTTATTATTGGCAGGGGCACACGTCTTCCTCCGATATACGCTCAGTACTGGCCAATTCTCCACGCATGTTAAGGTCTATGAGCTTGTATTCGTCTTATATTGTTTACTCTCTGCCTTATTGTTATTATGCCTGGGGTCTGTTATTATTCGCAGCGCTATGATCCGACTTCATAATACGATGATCAGCATAGGGGCTCTATCATTCGGAATCTACCTCATTCATCCATTGTTCCAGCAGTTCTACCGAATGATAGATATCAGTGGTAACCCTATGGCCTATCACTCCTATATTATCGGAGGATTTATCCTAGTATTCCTACTATCCTGGCTAGCAGCCTATCTGGTTGAGCGCATTATACCATACTCCTGGGTTCTCTTCGGGGTCGTACCTAGAGCTCTTCCCTATAAGGAATTAACTGCTCGCACTCGTATAATTTCGAAGAGCATATCGCCATAGCCTGCGCGACAGCCACAGGAACAATAGCGCTAGTCCAACTGACAATAGCGCTTCTCTCCAGCCTAATCGACCGACAATCGACGCTGCAGGGTACGTCGTAATTAAGGCAATTGGGAATATGTACATGAGCGCAAATCGGAAGAAACCTTTATACACAGATACCGGAAATCGGGCAGTTTCGAAGAAGGATGAGAACAAGTAAGATAAATTATCTACCTTCACTGCCCAGAATGAGAATATCATCATTCCCATCCACAACGAATAGACAATGACTAACCCAGCTGTGAATACGATTACGAACATCAGGATATCCATAACCTCAGGGACAACACCCATCCTCCAGAGTGAGAAACCGACCAATCCCAACCCGATAGCCACATCCGCTAAACGCCAGAATACGAGATGTCGGAAGCTAATGAAAAACTGACTGTCCACCGGTTTAATCAGAATAAAATCCAAGGTACCCATTCGAATATGACTTACTAATCGGGTCATGTTCGGCTGCAGAAAAAATTGGATCAAACCTTGCATTGCATTGAAGATACCAAGCAGCGCGAGCACCTCATAGTACCCCCATCCGCCAATATCATCCGCACGGTAGAAGAACAGCTGAACCGTTAATAATGACAAGGCTAGGCCGAACAAAGCAGTGAGGACATTCGCCACAAAATTAGCACGATATTCAAATTCTTCAACTAAGCATGCTCGGAAAAACTCACGGAACACACGTATATATTTGTCAACATGCTTCACTCTGCAAATTCACTCCATCCTAGTCACTCTCACTTATCCGCCAACTGCCCCATATTGTTTAACACCAGAACGCCACATGAATCGGAAAATAATAAGAAACACCAACATCCAGCCCACTTGGAGTAATATGTTAAACCAGATCAAATCGGGTCTATCATTAAATTTGCCCATCATCAGCTCTACAGGAAATCCTACCGTAGGGTAAAAAGGTAACCATTGTGCTAGCTCTGCAATTACATTAGGGAATAGTGAAAGCGGAGCAATCCGGCCTGCCATGAATAGATGAATCCCTTCATACAGCATATAGATCGAGGTTGCTTTGTTGGACCAGAAGGCAATCATCCCGAATTCATAGCCAATCAAGAATCGGATGACCGATGAGAGGAATAAAGAAATGATCACTAGGAGTACACCAAGCAGATCAATAGGCAACCGGAGTCCAGGAAAGATCATAGCAAGCACGATCCATGCTGGTATGAGTATCATCATGAAGAATAGCTTATATACAAGGTTGGCAGCTAAGCTCCAATGGGCGGGGTGGAAGGGACGGAGCATCTTCGCACTCATCGTACCCTCTCGAATATCCCGATCTATCTCCCATACATCCCAAGAGCGAGTTAATCGTTCTACAACAAGTACTCCTATGAAGTACAGCATGTATTCTCTCGCCGTATAGCCCGTTGAATAACCGCTATCATTAATTGATAACCAGACAGCGAGGCTTACAAGTGGTTGGATGAAAGCTCCGAGCATCCAGATAACACTTTCGCTACGATACGCTATCATGATCGCCCATTCCATGCGAAGAAGGACATTATATTTTCTAATTAAACCGATCAATATAACACCACCACTCGATAGTTGCTAAAACCCTATACCGCCTCAAATGCGCGACTAATAACAGACTCCATGGATGGATCCTCAATCGTTAAATCTAGGATCGGGAATTCACTTAATAGCCTCGCTGACAGATTGGAAACCTCACCTCGCCCAACCTCAAGCTCAGCCCTCCACTGGTCGAATAAAGTGAGCTTCCCTTGTTCTCCTATTGCTATCAGTAGCTGCTGTTCAGTAACCGGCTCTGAGAATATCAGATTGATCCTCTTGAATGGAGCATGCTTATCTATGAGCTGATTGATTCCGCCATCGTATAGCAGCTTCCCACGATTGATTACCATAACTCGGTCACATAACGCGGTTACATCGGCCATATAGTGGCTTGTCAGTAATATTGTCGCTTTGTATTGACGATTGTATTCACCAATAAAGTGTCGCACCGTTTCCTGCATATTCACATCTAATCCGATTGTGGGCTCATCTAAGAACACAATACTCGGCTTATGTAATCGCGAAGCTGCCAGCTCACACTTCATTCGTTCGCCAAGGGACAGCTGTCTAACAGGCTTAATCATTAATTCATGGAGCTGAAGAAGATCAGCCAGGTTATCAAGATGCTCCTTATACACCTTATCCGGAATATCATAGATGACTTTATTGACGAGGAAGGTTTCTGCCGCCGGAACATCCCACATGAGCTGCCCCTTCTGACCCATGACTAAGCTAATTTTACGCTTGAATGATTGCTCATGCTCTGAAGGTACATGACCACCTACAATTACCTTGCCTGAGGACGGGTGTAGCAGACCCGTTAACACCTTCATTGTGGTTGTCTTGCCAGCACCGTTCGGACCTAAGAAACCTACAATCTGCCCTTCAGGTATCATGAAGGAGATATCATCAACCGCCTTTACAATAGTGAATTCACGGTGTATAAGACTCTTGAATGAATTTAATAACCCCGGCTGCCTAACGTGGACTTTATAATGCTTGCTTAAATGTTCAACATCAATCATGTGTGTCCACCTTATAAGCATTGACATCCGTAGCTAAGAGATCATCTAGTATAACAATATTAAGATCATAGAATTCATAAGGAGGACCCTCTTGGTTATGCATTTGTAATTCTCTTACATACTGGCGACTTTCCTGAAGTAGTCGATCCATATCTATACCTAGCTTATGATTAGGATATACCTCCAACTTACTCATAGCCTGAGATAACAATTTAATTGCGCCACTCGTATTGTTATTACGGGCATGGTAAAGACCAACTGCTACCTGCAGCAGCCCCTGATAGAGTGGACTACGGTTTTCCTCCATCCAAAGCTCTTCCATCACCTCGTGGCATTCAAAGTAATCTCTATCCATGTTAAAGTGATATAAAAATTGGATATATAGCGGATCGTAGTTCATCTTGGTTCCTCTCATTAATTAATCTGATCTGCCGGCTTTTGCGCGATTAATCGCATCTATAATTTGAAGTGACAATACCTTCAGACCTAGGATATCTTCCTTCTCCCATAATTCATTAAAGTTCAATTGGAATTGGGCCGCTTCTCTAACACGATGATAGAAGTAGAGCTCTTGAATATCAGTAAGAACCTTACTTACTAAGTTAGAGCTATCCTCAAATAGCTTCTGCGCAGCTACGATCTCTTCATGGATGCTTGACATTTCTTCATCTAATTGGAATGCCGCCTCTGCTGCCTTCTGCAATCGAACTCGAATGAGTTCAGGCAGGCTTTCTTTAAATTTATAATTAAGTGAATGCTCGATCGTTGCCCAGAAATTCATGGCTAGGGTGCGAATCTGTACCTCAGCTAACACAGGCTTCACACCGAGTGCTGTTTGTACAGGATACTCAATAATCATATGGTAGCTCCGATACCCGCTCTCCTTCTTATTGGTCACATAGTCCTTCTCATAGACGATGACCATATCCTTTCGAGCACGAATGATACTAGATATCCGTTGAATATCCTCAACAAATTGAAGTCGGTATTGAAGACATAGCTGGAATTCGAATCATGTGTCAATTTGTTGAGGATATTCAACGG
>DFXU01000101.1 GCA_002383285.1 Caryophanales bacterium UBA4100 | reverse complement strand
GCTGCAATTGGTGCGGATTTACCCGTATGGGAGCCAACTGGTAGCATGGTAGTGGATATTGGTGGAGGCACTACTGAGGTGGCTGTCATATCGCTTGGAGGTATAGTTACAAGTCGTTCGGTAAGGGTTGCTGGAGATGAGATGGATGAAGCCATTATTGCATATGTGAAGAAAACCTATAACCTCATGATTGGTGAACGGACCTCCGAACAGATGAAGATTGATATTGGATCAGCTTTAAAAACTAACACAGGCAGCTCTATGGAAATCCGGGGTCGAGATCTGGTTACCGGGCTACCAAAGACGATTAATGTGACTTCGGATGAAATAACGGACGCTCTAACGGATACTGTTAATAGCATTGTTGACGCCGTAAAAGTGACTCTTGAGAAATGTCCACCGGAGCTGGCATCTGATATTATGGATCGGGGAATCGTATTAACAGGTGGTGGAGCACTCTTACGTAACTTGGATAAGCTATTGACGCGCGAAACGGGTATGCCTGTTCTTGTAGCGGAGAATCCACTTGACTGCGTGGCAATTGGAACAGGACGAGCATTAGATAATATTGATTTATTCAAGAACAGAAGTGGATTTGGTAAGGGAAGACGTTAATAGTCAACAATTGCATTTGATTGATGCAATATAGAAACGTACTATTTGTTCTTTTTAAGGTAGGGGAGTATGCCTTGTTTAGGTTATTTGGGAATAAAAAACTAATTTTCTTGTTAGCGTGTTTAATTGTATTCATTGCCCTTATGGGGTTGACGTTGGGCGAGCGTAACTCCATAACTTGGCCGGAGAAGTTCGTGAAGGATACGGTATCTTTCGCACAGAGCTTGTTCTATAGGCCCGCCGCTGCAGTAGCGGATTTCTTCGATAATGTAGGAATGCTGAGTAATGTATACGAGGAGAATAAAGCTCTGAAGAGGAAATTATCCGATTATGCTCTTGATGCTATACGACTGAATGTATTAGAAGAGCAGGTGGGCCGACTAGAAGAGGCGCTATTGTTCTCAGAACACCAGAAGCAGGCAAATCGGTATATATGGCACTTCGCGGAAGTTATATCTGCTAGCCCAGACCCGTTTGACCAAACGATCAATATAAATCTAGGTGAGAAGGACGGTATTCGTGAGAACATGGCAGTAACTACTGTAGATGGACTTATTGGTATTGTTCGTAATGTTGCCCCTTTCTCCTCTAGTGTGCAGTTGATAACGGCAATTGACTATAGAGTTGATTCCACGAAAGCAATCGCTGCAACTACGAAAGAGAATGAAGAGTCGTTCGGTATGATAGAGAGATATACACCTGATAATCTTCTAGAGATGAATAAAATTGAATCCACGGATCCAATTAAAGTGGGTGATGAAGTCCTTACTTCTGGTTATGGTGAGGTTTTTCCTAAGGGAATCGTCATAGGAACTGTAGTATCTCGAGGTGTAAGTGACACAGGTATTACGCATAAGGCAATGATTAAACCGGCTGCTAACTTGGACGGAGCTAAGCTTCGTCAGGTTTTTGTCATTGAGGTTCCGGAACCATGATACATGTAGTGAGGTTGCAATGAATAATAAAATCATTTGGCTTACGATCTTTATCGTCTTTATCCTTGAGGGCACATTGGTTCATTGGCTAATTCCAACGAATTGGTATAATGGATTACAGGTTGCTCCTCATTTTGTGCTGGTGCTAGTTCTATTCGTCTCTATCTGTAGGAATCGACATCTTGGCCTGGTATTCGGATTGATGTTTGGGCTTATGCACGATATTGTTTATGCGAGTCCAATGCTCGGTCCTCATTCATTCAGCATGGGCCTTGCCGCATATTCTGCTGGAGTCATTGCCAGACGAATGAAGATCACACTATCCTCATCGTTATTCACAATATCCTTCTTTATCGTTCTATATGATATCGCTAATATATCATTGTATCGTATGTTTCGAGTGATTGATGTACCTTTTACTACCACATTCACTGATTTCATGATGCCTACACTTCTATTCAATTTATTATTTGCGGTAGTTATCTATGTACCTGCTCGCAAGTGGATGGAGAGTAGACAAGAGCATAGAGAAGATGAGTCACAATAAGGGCTTTCTTCCATTGGAGCAGGAATTTGATAGGACTACAAAGAAATGTATTCAACAGGAGGCATTAGCGTATGGCTGCAATTAAACATCTAGTCACGATAAAGGGTGTAAAAGAGGGGCTTATCTTCCTATTCGATGATACATGTAAATTCGACGCGCTAATGAATGACCTTCGCACTAAATTAACGAAGACGCATCAGAGTATATTATCCGGTCCTGATATTCAAGTGCAAATTCGATTAGGGAATAGAGTGATCACAGATAATCAGAAAGAGCTGATAACAGGTATTATAGCAAAAAGAGGGAATTTAATAATTCGTTCGATAGACTCGACTCCCGAGCTAATGAAAGTGGTAGAATCAACAAATCACCTAAAAATATTAAAAACAATGATTAGATCAGGGCAGACAATACATCATGATGGAGATATACTAATTCTTGGGGATGTTAATCCGGGCGGGACGATCACGTCCACTCATGATATATATATACTCGGTTCACTTAGAGGGATGGCTCATGCTGGTATTAATGGCAATGAACAATCGATTATAGCCTCTTCTCATATGAAGCCAACTCAGCTTCGCATAGCAGGCGTCATTAGCAGACCTCCTGACGAGTGGGGAATTGAAGAAGCTTTCATGGAGTTTGCTTACTTGAGTGACGGTCAGATGAAAATTGATAAAGTTGTTAATATTCATCGTGTTCGACCAGATGCTTTGGAGCTTTAAATTGTACATGCTCGAAATAGTTATTTTCGATTGCTGCTAGTGCTAATATCTATATCTTGTTTTAGGAGTGTGAAACCATGGGAGAAGCAATAGTAATTACCTCGGGTAAAGGGGGGGTTGGCAAGACAACATCCTCAGCTAATATCGGAACAGCTCTAGCGCTTCTGGGTAAGAAGGTATGTATGGTTGATACCGATATTGGCTTGCGTAACCTGGATGTTGTTATGGGTCTAGAGAATCGGATTATGTTTGATTTGGTGGATGTAGCTGATGGGCGTTGCCGGTTAGCACAAGCTATGATAAAGGACAAACGTTTTGACGAGCTTTATTTGCTCCCTGCCGCTCAAACAAAGGATAAGGATTCAATTACACCTGAACAGATTAAAGAGATTATTCTTGAGCTGAAGAAGGATTTCGACTATGTTATTATTGATTGTCCCGCTGGAATCGAGCAGGGATTTAAGAACGCTATTGCTGGAGCAGATCGTGCCATCGTTGTCACTACGCCAGAGAATGCTGCAGTTAGGGATGCCGATCGGATTATTGGATTATTAGAAGCCAATAAGCTTCGAGGTGCAAAGCTGATCATTAATCGTGTGCGTGCTAATATGATGAAGAATGGAGATATGCTTGATATCGATGAAATTTGTCAAATATTAGCCGTTGATCTCATTGGTATTGTGCCTGATGATGAACATGTGATTAAAGCAGCGAACTCCGGGGAACCTACCGTTATGAGTGCAACTTCACGTGCTTCTATCGCTTATCGGAATATTGCTCGTCGTATTGTGGGAGATGCTGTACCCTTGATGCTATTAGATGAGAAAAAAGGAGCCTTTACCAAGATCAAAAAGTTCTTCGGATTAGGATGATGGGTTATGCTTACTAGAGTAAGAAGAATTGATTGGATGATTGTACTTATCTTAATTGGATTTATGGGAATTAGTTATCTGTTAATTCAGAGTGCAATTCATAATAATTTAAGCTACAGAAATTCGGGTATGGATCAGAAAATGATTATATTTTATGGATTGGGCTTTGTGGTTTTATTTGCTATGTCATTCATCAATTATCGGATACTCTTAAAACTGTGGATTGTCATATATGTGATAGGTATATCGTCCCTGGCATTAGTCTTGAAGTTTGGCGGGGAAACGAATGGTGCAAGAAGCTGGTTTAAAATAACGGAGTCTCTAAACTTTCAACCTGCAGAGCTGATGAAACTATTCCTGATTATTGCAATCGCTGGCTTCATCGGGTATCGAAAGGGAGAGACGCTTAGACTCGGACAAGAAATTGTGCCGATTGGCCTCATTGTTCTGATTCCATTTGCGCTTGTATTGATTCAGCCGGATCTTGGCAATGCGATGATTTACTTGATCATCCTATTAGGTATGCTGTGGATCGGTAATGTTAAATATTATCATGTACTAATAGGTGTTGCGATTGCTATAGGTATGTTCTTCCTATTCATGTCTTTATTCCAGACTTATCATGACCCGATATCGGACTATCTGGATAGGCACGACAAGACTCATTGGATGGAGCGGATAGATACTTTTCTTGATAAGGATGCAGTAACACAGAAGGAAAACTATCATCTAATTAACTCAGAAATAGCAATCGGTTCAGGTGGTTTGCTTGGTGATGGGTTTAAGCAAGGGAATTCGCTGCAGAATGGCCGAATTCCATACGCTTTCTCAGATTCTGTGTTTGTTGTTATAGCAGAAGAATTCGGATTTGTTGGTTCCTCGGCGTTATTGCTCCTATATTTTCTCCTTGTGTATCGGATGATCCTGATCGCAATTCAGTGTAATCATCTTAGCGGTTCCTTGATTATTACGGGGATTGTTTCTATGTTAGTTTTTCAAATTTTTCAGAATGTTGGCATGTTCCTAAGCATACTGCCTATTACAGGGATTACTCTTCCCTTTATAAGCTATGGCGGAACCTCGTTGCTGATCAATATGTTATGTATTGGTATTGTTCAGAGCATCCGTGTTCATCAGGAGCAACCCTCTACCTATTGATCATAAGTAGGATTACTTATCTCGAATAGCCAGACAAGCTTTGGCATACATATGAGAATGAGTAATCTTAGGGGGAGACATGCCCGATGAATATAGATGCGAAGAAGAGGCGACAGCAGAGAATTAAGCAGTTGAACGATAACCAGCAGTCGTGGCAGGATTGGCGTGAAGCTCCAACTAGAAATCAATTTGTGTATAAATGCTTGATCAGTATAGTTGTATATGCGCTAATCTGGACTGTATTTCAACTAGATCATTCTTACGCATTAAAGACACAGCATACGATCAAGAATGTAATGAATGAATCCTTCGATTATGATGCATTGGCGAGTTGGTATCAAGAGCATATTGGAACAATTCCTTCAATACTTCCAGCCTATGACGGACGTATGGGAAGTCATATTGAAGCCGTATTCTCTTCCCCAGCCTCTGGCCGAATTGTGGAAGAAGATATTAAACAATCTGACATTGTTCGGATTAATACCTCATCAGATCGCGTAATCACCTCGATCGGAAGAGGGCTTGTTCGATATGTGGGTCATACAAATCATAATGGAATAACAGTAAGAGTGCTCCACGTAAATGGTATCGAAGCGACTTATGGTGGATTAGAGTCCGTTCAGGTTGAGAAGAATAGTTGGCTTGAAGAAGGTACACTTATCGGACATACGAGTGTTCTTTACTTTTCCCTGAAGTCGGGCGAACAGTACGTGAATCCGGAAGATGTGATTCCATTTGATTAAGTGCTTCGGTATCGTCTATCGCTTCCATCCGCTATTCGTCATCATGATGGCATTATCGGTTGTTACAGGATTCTATATGGAGTTATTAACATTATTCGGAATTGTGATTATTCACGAGCTAGGCCATGTTGTAGCTGCCCGATATTATGGGTGGGAAGTTATTGAGGTTCAGCTATTGCCATTCGGGGGTGTAGCTGTCATTGAAGAGCAAGGGACGGTAACAGCTTGGGAGGAAATTGTCGTAGCGCTTGCTGGACCACTGCAGAATGCTCTCATGATTATTGCTGCTCTATTGATGAAGTCGACAGCCCTTTGGAATGATGGGTGGGTCGATTATTTTGTTCAGGCTAATATGTGGATTGCACTCTTCAATCTGATACCGGTCTTACCCCTAGATGGTGGAAAGGTGCTCCAAGCGATTGTTAGCTTCAGGACTTCTTACTACAACACATTAAAGATAACCATATGGACAAGTCTAGTAATGAGTGGATCATTATTAACTGTTTCGGTATATAATTACCCTGTCGGAGGTTTGAATCTGAATTTACTTGTTATCGCCATATTCTTACTAGCTACAAACTGGTACAGCTACAGAAACTTGAATTACAAATTCGTCCGATTCTTAATAAATAGAAGCAGCAGAGCGGACAAAATTCTATCTCAAGGTGGGCTGGCTCAACCGATTGTAGTGCTCGGTGATCTCAGTATTGCAGACATCACGAAGATGTTCAGGAGAGAGAAGTATCATTTGATCTATGTGTTAAATGAGAACGGCATAATCCAGGCTGTGATACCTGAGCATCGTCTCATCCGCGATTTATTCATTGAACGTCGACCAATAAGTGCAGTATCCGAGCTTTTCATGTAGTATAAGAAGAAAGGAAACTGATACGGAGGAGATTACAATGAAACAAATTGTTGTTCATTGTGAGCAAGATGTAACGAAGGTTTCACTTTTGGTAGATGGTAAATTAGTCGAATATTATGATGAGAGACCCAAGGAAGAACGAGTGGGCAGTATATATAAAGCGAATGTAGTGAATGTACTTCCTGGCATGCAAGCAGCATTCGTAGATATTGGGCAGAGTAAGAATGCATTTCTTTATGTTGATGACCTATTGGATGCGAATTTGGATAAGGTACCCGCAGACAAACCGCCTATTCGGGATTTGATCAGAGAGGGACAGGAAATCATCGTGCAGGTTGCGAAAGAGCCTTTAGGGACCAAGGGTGCCAAGATCACGACACACTTTACGATACCTGGACGCTGGATTGTCTATATGCCCAATGCTGATTATATTGGCGTATCCAGGAAGATCGAATCACAAGAAGAACGGCATCGGTTGAAGGAGCTCGGGGAGAAGCTCCGAAATAATGGGGAAGGCTTAATTCTGCGAACGGTTGCGGAGGACGCCTCGCTTGATGAGCTTGAGAGAGATCTTAAGTTTTTGCGTGAATTGTGGGCTAGTATACTTGCTAAGGGTACAAAAGGGACAACCCCAATATGCTTATATAAAGATTTGGATATGGTGCCACGAATCATTCGTGACTTATTCACAGACCAGATAGATGAATTAATAATTAATGATGTTGAGAAAAAAGCGGAGATTGAATCATTAGTACTTCAATATGCACCACATTTGGTTCAGCGTATAAAGCTTTACGAATCACCTATATCGATGATTCATTATTATGGCATCTATGAAGCGATTGATAAGTCATTCCGCCCTAAGGTGTGGTTAACGAATGGTGGATATATTAATATCGATCATACTGAGGCACTCACCGTTATTGACGTCAATACTGGTAAGTATACGGGTTCGGTAGACCTAGAGCAAACCGTATATGAGACTAATTTAGAAGCAGTTGAACAGATATCTCGCTTGATCCGCTTAAGGGATATTGGCGGTATTCTTATCATTGATTTTATTGATATGATTGAAGAAGCACATCGGAAATCAATTGTTCAATTAATGGAGATGCTGGTCAAGCAGGATCGTACGAAAACAATTGTAGTAGGTTGGACTCAGCTCGGATTATTGGAGATGACGCGTAAGAAGGTTCGGTCACATGGCGATCGGCTTATGTACGAGAGCTGTTCGTACTGTGGTGGGGTTGGAAAGCATTTTATTCTCCAATAAAGACAATTGTAAATTGGAAGCAAAATATCAATTGCGAATAAGAGTAAGGTATGCTAAACTGTTTTAGTGCGTGTTGAGATACATGCTGCAACCGCTCGAGAAGGGTCACTAAGAATGCTGCCTATAGAAGGCGCATCACCCCATTTATCGGCGAGTCTTATGACATGAGGAGGTGCTAACATGTACGCGATTATTGAAACAGGTGGCAAGCAGTACAAGGTTCAAGAAGGTGATGTTCTCTTCATTGAAAAGCTAAATGCTAATGAAGGCGAAAGTATCACTTTTGACCAAGTGGTAGCTATTGGTAAAGAGGACGGTTTTGTAGCCGGAACTCCACTAGTAAGTGGAGCAAGTGTTTCGGCAACAGTCGAAAGACACTTAAAAGGTAAAAAACTTATCGTTTTCAAATACAAAGCGAAGAAAAACTACCGACGTAAGCAAGGTCATCGCCAGCCGTACTCGAAAGTAACAATCGGGAAAATTCAGGCATAAGAGGCGAAACGACATGATTCGTGTAGTTATTCGACGTCAAACTGATCGTTTAATCTCTGGTTTCACTGTTACAGGACATGCTGAATATGATGTACCTGGGAAGGACATTGTATGCTCTGGTGTCTCCGCTGTAACAATCGGAACAGTGAATGCAGTTGAAGCATTACTACATGTGGATTTGATTCCATCAGTAGAAAGTGGATATCTATCCGTCGATGTACCCGAGGTGAAGGATCCGATCCAATTCCAGAGCTGTCAATTACTATTGGAATCCATGGTCGTGATGCTTCAAGGAATCGAATTATCTTATCAAGCTTTTATAACGATACAAGAAATCATCATATGAAAGGAGGTCGAAGCCAATGTTAACAATGGACCTGCAATTATTTGCTTCCAAAAAAGGGGTCGGCTCCACAAAGAATGGTCGTGATAGCCACGCTAAGCGTCTTGGTACTAAACGTGCTGACGGCCAAGTTGTTAGGGCTGGCAACATTCTAGTTCGTCAACGTGGAACGAAAATTCATCCAGGTAACAATGTGGGTATCGGTTCCGATGACACACTGTTCGCAATGGTAGAAGGTACAGTAAAGTTCGAACGCTGGGGGCGCGACCGTAAGAAAGTTAGCGTTTATCCTGTAGCAGTTGCTGTGGAGGCTTAAGCCAACACTACACATCATAGGCCCTGACGAGATTATATCGTCAGGGTTTTTTCATTATAAGATTTAGAAGTTAATCTTCGTGTTATACTAATCGAAGAGGGGAAATTGGTATGGCCGAGATCTGGTTGTGGATTTTGATGAGTATAATCATGCTGCTACTTGTCTGGATTAGTACGACTCTTAAGCGGATAAAGAGGCTTGAGAAGAGGCTGTCGGAGTCTAGAGAGTTGCAATATGGTGAGATTATCCGAACGGTGGACCATCATCGACATGATTGGATGAATGATGTTCAAGTGCTGTTTGGGTATATTCAATTGAAGAAACAGGATAAGGTTCTTGGGTACATAAATCAGATCATCGAGCAGCTAAGAATAGAAAGCTTGATTTCTAAGCTGGGGATCCCGAGCCTTGTTGCATACTTTGTCAGCTTTCGTGCTAATACGAACGCTCTTATGCTTCACGTAAGGCTGGAACAAGAAATTTATCTGAGTAACTATGGCGAACAGGGCGTGCGAGTAGCGAAGATAGTGATTGCTTTTATAGAAGCTTATAAATTGGCAGCGGGTCGCGGGGAAGGCGAAGCCAATAAACTTAATGTAACTATGAATGTGTGGGATGACCAATTGTTCATCGAGTTTGAATATGATGGGTTTTCCGATATAATGCGAATAAGAGATAGTCTCCAAAAGATTATTGACCGTATAGATGCTGAACAAGATATACAGGTTACAACTATAGATACGGAACAGTCGGTAGATGTAGAAATTCGAGTAAGCTTAGGGTTGGTTAAGTCGATCCTTTAATGGAAATGGTGGGGTGAATTTATTGTTTTTGGACAAAGCGAAAATTTATGTTAAGGGCGGTAATGGAGGAGACGGGATCGTCTCATACCGCAGAGAGCTATACGTACCTATGGGTGGACCTGCTGGTGGCGATGGAGGTAGAGGCGGAGACGTTATATTCGAGGTGGATGAAGGGCTTCGTACGTTAATTGACTTTCGATATCAGAAGCACTTCAAAGCGCCTGTTGGGGAGAAGGGTAAGAACAAATCCCGTCACGGAGCGAATGCTGAGGATATGATTGTGAAAGTACCTCCAGGTACTGTAGTGCTAGATGAGGATTCTGGCGAGATATTGGCGGACCTTACCCGACATGGGCAGAAGGTAGTTGTTGCTAAGGGTGGGCGTGGCGGCCGTGGTAATATCCGATTTGCAACGCCTGCTAATCCTGCTCCTGGTATCTCAGAGAACGGTGAGGAAGGTAAGGAACGATACTTAATACTGGAACTTAAGGTGATGGCTGACGTAGGCCTTATAGGCTTTCCTAGTGTAGGGAAATCCACGCTATTATCTGTGGTATCTGCAGCAACGCCGAAAATCGGAGCTTACCACTTCACTACGATCACTCCAAATTTAGGTGTAGTTGATGTTGGGGATGGTCGAAGCTTTGTCATGGCAGATCTTCCGGGATTGATTGAAGGTGCTAATGAAGGGGTAGGACTTGGACATGAATTTCTGCGACATATAGAACGTACACGTGTGCTTGTTCATGTCGTTGATATGTCAGCGACTGATGGTCGCGACCCCTTTGAGGATTGGGTTATGATTAATCGCGAGCTTGAATTGTACAATCCAGTATTACTTACACGCCCTCAGCTAATTGTTGCCAATAAGATGGATAGTCCAGGAGCGGACGAGCATTTAGACCTATTTAAGAAACGACTCCTTGCAGAAGGGGAACAATCAGAGGTGCTGCCGATTTCGGCAATTACCAAGGATGGCATTCAACAAGTGCTATATAGATGTGCGGATATCTTAGAGAAGATCCCGCAAGCTCCATCTGTTGAAGAGGTCAAAGAAGTATCGGAGCGTAAGGTATATCAAGCTGAAGAGAAGAAGGATGAATCCTTCGTCATTCGCAGAGAGAATGATTTGTATATCGTTGAAAGTGCGCACATAGAGAATATGCTTAAACGGATGAACTTTAATACACAAGAAGGTCATGACAGATTTGCGAGAATAATGGGTAAGATGGGGATTGACGCAGCATTGAGATCAAAGGGTGCTAAGGATGGAAATTATGTTCGAATAGGCGAGTTTGAGTTTGAATTTGTAGATCAGCAGTAGCATTTAACGAAACTAAGGGACATCGGCAAATTTGCCGATGTTTTTATTTTTGCGAAAATACGAACAATCAATAGTTATAAATTCAGTAACGTACGTGTTTATTGGTTATGCAGATATAAATACTATATATTCAGTTAGTTAATTGAGTAAATTATGAACTTTTTGCAAAAAACCTATTGAATTATAAAATGCTCCCGTGTATAGTAGACCTATGTTATATATAGTGACATTAAACACAGAGATAAGAGGAGATGTTATTATGGAGGAAACAAGTTTTAAAAAATCTGGGCATAAACCGAGTCTTTTGTCAGCATTTCTCTATTTTGATGTAAGCTTTATGATATGGGTTATGTGTGGTGCGTTAGCTTTGTTCATCACGAAGGACTTTGGACTTACAGACTCTCAGAAGGCTACTATGGTTGCAATACCTCTTCTAGGTGGAGCTATTCTCCGAATTCCAATGGGTATATTAGCAGATAAAATTGGATGTAAGAAAGCTGGTATATTCGGTATGGTCGTAACGATGATTCCCTTACTATGGGGTTGGTTAGGTGCGACGAATATGAATGAGATGTTAGCGGTTGGATTACTACTAGGTATGGCCGGTGCGAGCTTTGCAGTTGCATTACCTCTAGCGAGCTTGTGGTATCCTCCACAATATCAGGGGTTGGCTATGGGGATTGCTGGAGCTGGTAATAGCGGTACTGCATTAGCAACGTTCTTCGGGCCCAAGCTTGCTGAAGCTTATGGATGGCATGTGGTATTCGGATTAGCGCTTATTCCACTATCATTAGTTCTATTGACTTATATTTTCTTAGCCAAGGATAGTCCCAATCAACCGAAGCCGAAGAAGGTTGTAGATTATCTAGCTATGTTCAAATTTGCTGACACTTGGTGGTTCTCCTTATTCTATGCGATCACTTTCGGCGGATTCGTTGGATTATCCAGTTATTTCAGTATATTCTTCTACGATATATATGGAGATGCAACGGTAGCCGGTGGGATAACGAAGGTACAGGTTGGTTATCTGGTAACGATAACGGTTATTGCAGGCAGCTTCTTCCGTCCCCTAGGAGGTTATATTGCGGACCGGGTCGGTGGTATGAAGTTCCTCCTTATTCTGTTTAGCTGCATTACGATTTGTGCTTTTGCAGTTGCATCAATGCCTAGCTCGTTCTATGTGATGCTCTTGATTACTAGTGTTATGATGGCTTGCTTAGGAATGGGTAACGGTTCAGTGTTCCAGCTTGTACCACAGCGCTTTCCGAAGGAGATCGGTGTGGTCACCGGAATTGTTGGTGCTGCAGGTGGCTTTGGAGGATATATCCTGAGTAATAACATTCTTGGACCACTTAAGCAATCAACCGGTACACACGTTGCAGGGTTTCTTACAATAGCTTCAATTATTCTTGTCGTCACATTAATATTCTATGCGGTATCTGCTAGCTGGAGAAAATCATGGGCTACAGCAAATAAGGGTGTGAATTTCTAATACTTACCCGAAGGGTTTGAATCCTATGAAACGATGGATAAAAGCGGTGGGAACAGGAAAAAAAGGGTCGAGGGATTTAACCTATGACGAAACCGCTGCTGTTGCACATATTATTGCTCGCAAGGAAGCGACCGATGCCCAAGTTGCAGCGTGGTTAATGGCAGAACGTATGAAGGGTGAGTCAGATGATGAGATCATGGCATTCATTCACGTTCTCAGAAAATATTGTTCACCGATTCAATCCTTCACGAACTCCATTAATTGTGCCGGGCCTTATGACGGCAGACGATATTTCCCGATAACAATTCCTGTAAGTCTGCTAATGGCTTCTGTTCAGGTGCCTCAGGTTCTTCACGGTGGTGATTCGTTGCCACCGAAGGAGGGTACCTCGGTGAAGGAGTTGCTAGAAGCGCTCGGCGTGAATATCCATGTGGATGTCGCACGATGGGAGCGTGTATTCTCTTCTGTTCATATCAATTTTGTGTGGACAGAAAAATTATGTCCGCCCTTAAGCTATATTCGGCATATTCGCCAAGAGATGGATCTTAGAACAATGCTCAATACTGTAGAGAAGGTTATTAATCCCGTGCAATCTGCGAATTTAATTATTGGGGTAAATCATAAAACGGCGATGCAGCATTTGATTCATATCTTACCGCGCTCAGGCTTTGAAACCTCATATATAGTCCAAGGGATAGAAGGCTCTGAGGACCTACCCATCTATAAGAATAGTGCGTTACGCAAGGTGACTGCTTATGGTGACGAGGCGAGTGTCATAGATCCTTCTATGTTTGGGTTTAGCGGAGATCCTCTAAGCGAACGTAATAGTGAACAACAGAAATTAACACTGCAGAGAATTATCCAGGGTGAAGACGGTGCAGACATTAAGAACGAACGCGACCATGTCATATTTAATACAGGCTTACGATTATTCTGGTTTGATAAGGTTTCTTCATACGAGGAAGGTTTTTATCTGGCTAAGTCATTGCTGCAACGTAAAGAAGCGGCCAAAACTTTAAATAAGTGGATTGAAATAAGCCACGCTGAGGAGTTGTAATTATAATGAAGGAAGCAACTACACTCTCCAAGCTATCTAATGAAACACATTGTTGCTTCTGTAGTATGCAGTGTGGTGTGGAAATATCCAAGGATGAGAATACAGGGAAATTATCATCGAAGCCTAGGCAAGACTTTCCGGTAGCTACAGGTCGGTTGTGTCAGAAAGGATTTAATGTCGCAGAGCATGCTGTTCATCCAGATCGACTAATGTATCCACTTCAGAGGTCTTATCTAGAACAGAAGGGCCCGTTGGCTGTGGAGTGGAATAGGACGGACTGGAATTCAGCTTATGCGGATATAACGGGTAGAATCAAGCAATTACAACGGACCTATGGGGATGATGCCTTGGCTGTGTACGGTGGTGGGTCGCTTACTAATGAAGTAAGTTATTTGTTAGGTAAATTCACCAGAGTTGCTCTTCATTCCAAATTCATTGATTATAATGGACGGTATTGTATGTCCTCCGCAGCAGCGGCAGCGAATAAAGCATTTGGTATTGATCGAGGAATGAGTATGCCGTTATCCGAATTACCTCATGCGCGATATATTATTCTTGCGGGTGCGAATGTGGCAGAATGTCAGCCCACGATGATGCCTTATCTTATGGAAGCGAAGAAGAATAAAGCGACTATAGTGACTATAGATCCTCGTCAAACAATGACCTCGAAGATATCGGATATTCATGTGCGTCTCCAGCCTGGGTTTGACTCTGTCTTCATCAATGGATTACTTCATGTCATATTGAATGAAAATTTAGGGAATCTTGCATATATAAATCAGAAGACCACGGGTATTGATGAGCTGAGGGAAGCTGTTGAGCCATATACTCCGGAGTATGTTGAACAGCTGACAGGGGTAATGTGTGCGGTAACGCGTACAATTGCTCGTGGTTATGCTCGAGCGGAGACGGGTATCGTATTAACGGCACGTGGGTTAGAGCAACAGATAAATGGTGTTGAGAACACTCTAAATTATATAAATTTGAGTTTAGTAACCGGGAAGATTGGAAGAAAAGGTTGTGGATATGGAGCGATTACAGGTCAAGCGAATGGGCAGGGCGGTAGAGAGCATGGACAGAAGGCGGATCAGCTGCCTGGTTATCGGATGATCGATGATCCTGCAGCACGTGCACATGTCGCGGGGGTATGGGGAATATCACCTGACGAGCTTCCTGGTAAAGGGGTTTCGGCCTTCGAGCTGTTCCAGAAGATCGATCAGGGTGAGATTAGAGGAATGATTGTTCTAGGCTCTAATCCATTGGTTTCTAGCCCGGATAATCAATTTGTTGCTCAGATGCTTGAGAAGCTAGACTTGCTTGTAGTTGTTGATATGTTCGAGACGGAGACGGCCAAATATGCGGATTGGATCCTGCCGAGCTCATCCTTCTTAGAAGCTGAAGGAACGCTTACGAATTTGGAGGGACGTGTATTCCATCGAGCTCAGGTCATGGATTTACCAGGTGAGTGCAAGCTAGATATTACAATCATTAAGGAGCTTGCTGAACACCTGGGCAAAGGGGGATACTTCCAATACGAATCAGCCGAAGAAGTATTTGCTGAGTTAACTAGAGCCTCAGCAGGTGGCAAGGCAGACTATAGTGGAATCACATATGATCGATTGAAGCTTGAGAAGGGTGTATTCTGGCCATGCCCAACTATAAATCATCCAGGCACACCTTATATGTTCAAGGATGGCTTCCATCATACTGATGGTAAAGCTAGAATTCATGGGATTACACCTAAGATGCCTGCAGAGCCAATTAATCGCGAATATCCATATATTCTTACGACGGGCCGATTGGCCAATCATTATCTCAGTGGTGCACAAACGCGCCGGACTGAAGGGTTAAACCGCAAAGCACCGGTACCTATCGCAGAAGTACACCCAATAATAGCTCAGAAAATAGGGCTTAAGCTAGGTGATCAAATACGTTTAACAAGTCGACGTGGTTCCTTATCATTCCACTTTAAGATAACAGAGGGAATTCACCCTACAACCATATTCGTCCCCTTTCATTGGGGAGATGAACTGTCGATCAACCGATTAACGATAGGCGCAATTGATCCCACAAGCCGTATGCCTGAGTTCAAGCTTTGCGCGGTGAAGGTGGAGAGAGTCGAAGGATAGAGTAATATGCAATGAGACTTAAGACAGCAGCTTTCCACGCGAGGTGGATGGCTGTTTTTACTTTTTGAATTGAGGCGCTCCAAGTTACTTGTAAGTTGTCGAGGAAGGTCATGATAAACAATATGTCGACATAAGGCTCTTGACTCTTGCTATCGATCGGAATTTTCGTTATAATGTCCACTATGTAAATACAATAGTCTCTCTTAGGAGGACGGAGCTACCGATGGATCGATATTATTTAGTTCATGAGGATATTCTTCCCGATGCGCTTCTCAAGACAATGCAGGTCAAGGAATTGCTTGCTCATGGTGAGGCGAAAACCATACATGAGGCTGTCGAGAATGTAGGACTTAGCAGGAGTGCATTCTACAAATATCGAGATGGCATACATGCTCTTGAGCGTATGGAAAGGGAACAAATTATTACCATATCTATGGATCTTCAGCATCGTTCAGGAATCTTGTCTAAGGTGCTGGCGCTTGTAGCTAGTTTTGATGGGAATGTACTCACAATTAACCAGACGATACCGTTGCAAGGAATGGCGAATGTGGTGATATCCGTAGAGACAACCAATATGACTGATCGCATATTACCGCTTCTAGATGCTCTTAATCATCATGACGGCGTTAAGAAAGCGGCTATTATCGGAAGAGGTTAAATTGAAAACGAATATACGAATAGCTTTATTGCTTATAACTTTAAGGAGGTAACACAATTGAAACCGGTTAAGATAGGATTATTGGGTTTAGGTACCGTAGGTACTGGAGTTGTAAAAATTGTTGAAGGTCATCAGGAGGATTTGCAAAGACAGGTAGGGTGCCCTGTTCTTATCGAGCAAATTCTTGTACAACAAATAGATAAAGATCGTTCCATACCTATTGATTCGAATAAGCTAACAGAAGACCCTTGGAGTGTCATTAATAATCCTGAAATCGATGTAGTCATTGAGGTTATGGGCGGGATTGGATTAGCAAAGGAATATATTCTTGCGTCTCTTGAGAGAGGAAAGCATGTCGTAACAGCGAATAAGGATTTAATGGCTAAACATGGGCAGGAGATATTGCAGAAGGCGTCTGAAAAGGGCTGTGATGTATTCTATGAGGCGAGTGTAGCTGGCGGAGTACCCATACTTCGCACCTTGGTCGAGGGCTTCTCATCTGATCGAATATATAAAATGATGGGGATCGTGAACGGAACTACCAATTATATCTTGACCAAAATGAGTCAGGAGGGCGCTTCCTATGATGATGTACTGAAAGAAGCTCAGGATCTGGGTTATGCAGAATCCGATCCAACCTCTGATGTAGAGGGCTTTGATTCTGCATATAAGATGACTATACTTGCGACGCTTGGATTCCATGCTAAGATTAATTACTCAGATGTCTTGGTTAAGGGTATATCTAACGTGCGCAAGGAGGATATCATGTATGCGAAGAAGCTCGGTTATGAGATGAAGCTGCTCGGTATTGCTGAGAACCAAGATGGATATGTCAGCATAAGTGTTGAACCAACCATGGTAAAGCGCGAGCATCCACTTGCTTCTGTTCACGGCGTATTCAATGCCATCTATGTATATGGAGAAGCGGTTGGTGAAACAATGTTCTACGGTCGTGGGGCAGGGGAGATGCCGACGGCAACCTCAGTTGTTGCAGATATCGTTGCTGTTATTAAGAATTTAAAGCTGGGTGTTAATGGTCGACGCGGTTCTAATGCTTATGTTGAGAAAAAAATGAAAACTGCTGATCAGATTGATTCCAAATATTTTGTGCTATTGCATGTAGAGGATAAAGCAGGAGTTCTAGCTCGGATCTCACAGGTGTTCGGTCAACACGATGTAAGCCTTGAATCCGTCATTCAGCAACCAAATACGATCAATCCGCAGGCTGAGATTGTCATTATTACACATAACGCAACAAAAGCAAATATGGATAAGGTACTAGCAACCTTTAACGAGCTAGGAGTAGTAGAGGTTGTTCAGAGTGTTTATCGTGTTGAGGGCTAGGTTTGAAGATCGTGTTATAGACGCAGAATGTAAATTGGGGAGTGTGCATGAATGAGTCGGCAGAAGGTGCGAGTTCGAATCCCAGCAAGTACGGCTAATCTAGGACCGGGCTTCGACACGCTTGGTATGGCATTAGATTTATATGCGTGGATTGATATGGAAATTACTGAAGCAACATCAATTCATCTTCATGGGGAGCAGATGCAAGGTATTCCTACGGACAAGAAGAATTTAGTATATAAAGTTGCTCAACAGGTATTCGCTGCAGCGGGTGTCGATTATCCTGAATTAACGATATCTATGTATAGTGACATCCCACTTACTCGTGGATTAGGTAGTAGTGCTTCAGCAATTGTCGGTGGCTTGTATGCCGCTAATGCACTTATTGGGGGTAAGCTGTCGAATGAGGAATTATTCCAACTTGCTACAAAGCTTGAGGATCACCCTGATAATGTAGGTGCGTCACTCTATGGTGGGATTGTTATTGCATTCTGGGATGGTGAGCGAGCAGAGTCAATTCGTATCGAGCCTGATGATCGTTTAGAGGTGTTGGTGGCGATTCCAGATTTCCATCTGGCGACAGAGAAGGCGAGGAATGTACTGCCCAAGCGGGTGGATATGAAGGATGCCGTATTTAATGTAAGTCATTCCTCCTTATTGGTTGCAGCGTTATGTACAGGGAATTTGTCAGCCATTCGTCTGGCGATGAAGGATGTATTACATCAGCCATACCGAGCTACGCTTATTCCAGGCATGGAGTTGATACTTCGGGATGCTAATCAGTACGGTGCTCTTGGTGCTGCTCTTAGTGGTGCGGGTCCAACCATATTGGCTCTTGTCGATAAGCATGAGGCTGACAAAGCCAAGCTTGAGCAATTTCTGTTGAATTCACTCCGCAGCCAGGATGTGGATGCGCAGCTTTTATGGCTGAAACCAAGCTCCAAGGGTGTAGAGCTGGTATCCTCAGACAGCGAGTTCAACACATTATTTGAGAAAGCCAAAGGGGAAGTAAGAGCATGACACGGATTGCATATTTAGGGCCAGAGGGAACAGTTTCACATGAAGCGACAGCTCACTTCTTTCCAGAGCAAGCGCATATTCTAACACCTTACAAATGGATTTCCGATGTTTGTTTGGCCACAGTCAATCGGGATACAGATATCAGTGTGATTCCAATTGAGAACACGATTGATGGCTCGGTCAACCCACATATTGATTTTTTAGTCCATGAGGTAGATCTGCCGATTCAAGCTGAATGGATTTATCCATCTGTGCAGAATCTAATCGGCTACAATCCTGGCGAGCTAATGGATGTGGATCTTACGCGTATTCATACGATCGTCTCTATTCCTGTAGCTATTGCCCAATGTCAGCAATTCCTTAAGAATAAGCTGCCAGGGGTCTCATTCATGCATGTCAGTAGTACAGCGGAGGGTGTTCGGATTGTAAAAGAGCGTCAAGACCCAGGCTTTGCAGCGATTGGAACCAAGACAGCTGCAAGCCTATATGGACTTGCGGTGCTTGCAGCTAATATTACCGATCATGCGAATAATTACACAAGATTTATCGCGGTCGGGCATCAACCCTTAACACTTCCTCCAACCAATTCACTGAAGACTACCATACTTGTAACGTTGCCTGAGGATTACCCTGGTGCCCTTCATCAGGTATTATCAGCCTTTGCTTGGAGAAGAATCAATCTTACAAAAATTGAATCTCGCCCAACAAAGAAGAATCTGGGAAGCTATTTTTTCTATATTGATATTGAAGGCTCTCTGAACTCGCCGTTACTTCCCAATGCGATTAGTGAAATTGAATCCATTGGTTGCCAGGTGCGCATTCTGGGATCATACCCCATGTACTTATATCAAACATTAAACGCGGAGGTGTAGGTTTCGTTATGGCTAATCAACAATGGATTTACTTGAATGGTGATTTTGTTACGAAGGAGAATGCCAAGGTATCGGTATACGATCATGGTTACTTATATGGTGATGGGATATTCGAGGGTATTCGTATATATGACGGTAATATTTTTAAGTGTAAAGAGCACTTGGACAGGCTATATGATTCGGCTAAATCAATCATGCTTCATATTCCGTTGACCTCTGATGAGATGCAGCAAGCCTTAGTTGAAACCGTACGACGTAATGAGCTTACGAATGGATATATTCGATTAGTCGTATCGCGCGGCCCAGGAGATCTCGGGCTTGACCCACGGCGATCCCCTAAGGCTAATGTAGTTATTATCGTAGAACAACTGGCTATCTATTCTGCCGATGCGTATATAGACGGTTTAAAAATTGTATCTGTATCTACACGTCGTAATGTGCCGGATGCCTTGAATCCTAAGATTAAGTCTCTGAATTATCTGAATAATATTCTGGTGAAAATCCAAGCTAATTTAGCTGGTGTTGGAGAAGCTCTCATGCTGAATGCACAAGGGTATGTCGCAGAAGGCTCCGGAGATAACATCTTCATCATCAAGCATGGCGTATTAACAACACCACCTTGCTATATTGGTGCGCTTGAAGGAATAACGCGTGAGGCGATCATGGTTATTGCTAGAAGTGAAGGATATATGGTAAAAGAGGAGCCGTTCACACTTCATGATGTGTATATTGCGGATGAAGTTTTCTTGACTGGAACGGCAGCAGAGGTCATTGCAGTGCGTGAGGTTGATGCAAGAATTATTGGGAGTGGCAAGGCGGGTCCTATCACTACACACCTTCTTCAAGAATTCAGGAATATTGTGGATAAGGATGGGGTTAAAGTTTACTCATAGAAACTCATAGCATGCAAGAAGTATTGAATTAGGATGTCCAGAAGTCATTTCTGGATGTCTTTTTTATAATTTGTGGGTCAAACGCCCAGCCCGAGCATAAGATGTAAGTGACACTTAATCGGGAGGTTCTAAACATTGAAAATTCATTTCGTTAAAGCAGGAGAAACCCTATACGAAATTAGTCAAAAATATGGGGTGACAGTTGAAGCGATTATGGCAGCTAATACGTCTGTCACTGATCCGAATACAATTATCGCAGGAATGAAATTGGTCATTCCGATGAAACAACAAGTGCATATGCCTATCAACAGCACGGCAGAGCCAACTAGCATTCTGTCTCCTCTAAATTTAAATCCCCCCCCTATTCCTGTATATCCTGAGCTAGCTATGACGCAGCCAATTGCGGACATAAATCCACATCTAACGACACCGATAGCTCCGATATCAACGGCTCAACCAACTCCGATAGCTCCAACAGGTATTGGGGATCAAGAATTTAGTTATCCGGGGCAGACAATGCCTCCATTCGCTGCTATTCCGATGCCAGCTCAAGAGGTGACTGCACCGATGCCGTCCTCGATGCTAACTTCTATGCTGCCTTCGATGCCAAGTACAATGCCAACACCGATGCCAAGTGCAATGCCAAGTACCCTGCCAACTCCGATGCAAGCACCGGTTTCAGTGCCTACGGCACCTGTGTGGAATACGCAGTCCGGATATACGGCTTATAATACTCCATATCATATGACCAATTATTCCACGCCTCAAGCTTTATCTCATGCGCCTGTTCATAATGCTGGAGTGAACTCCTCATATCTAGGAATGCCTTATGCAGCTTCTTCTAATTACCAGCCATATCCTACAAGCATGATGCAGTACCCGAGCCATGCGAATTATGAATACTATAATACGTATTCAACCTTGCAGAATAATGCGAATGCTGAGTGGTCTTCACACAATCCACAGCCGCATGGTCAATATAATCAACCAATTGCAACACAAGATATTGTCCAGCCACAGCAGACCAAGGAACAAGTAGATTTGGAGCAGAGTCCGGTACAACAGGATAAGAAAAAGAACAGGACATCTTCCTCCAAAGAACGTGTAGCAGTGAAGGCAAAGAAGAATACACTACATGATCAGGTTTTAAGATTACATCAAACAAGGAATAAAGCGAATCAGAGATAATTGCATAATTATTGCCTTCTCAGGTGAGAATAATCTTATTAGATTGCATGCGAGAAGGCGATGGTAGTGGGTATAAAACGAGCATTGGATCGAATCAAGAGAAGAATAAGGCAAAAACGAGGATTATTATTAGCAGGGATTATCATCTTCCTATTTGTTATTATGGGAACGTTTATTTGGGAAGCGGATGCTCAAGTTGTCATGAGCTTCAATGTTGGTTTAGACATCATAGATGTATGTCCTACCTGTAAAGATGCTGCTTATGTGGGTCTGGATGATCATGATTTTCTTACACTCTTTGATGGTGATCCTTCAGGTGGTAAGGTTGTTCGCAGGCTGTTCCATATCGATATAGAATCGGTCGAGAATAGTTTGCCTGAAGGTACGGTAGAGCAATTAAGGCTTGGAATTCAAATTACAGATAATGACGAGTATAATAGTGTGCTATCCTCATTCAGTGATTATGAGATTGCGGAGATTGAGTAAACAAGATTGGCTTATACTTAGCCAGTCTTTTTTTGTCCTTTTTAGAAGTATTCATGCTATGTATCTGTTATAATCAGAATGATACATACGTTCGCCTTTATCCCCGTAGTATATTCAATTGTTACACAACCTTATAGGAGTGAATGACTATTAGAATCATTGGAATAGATCCTGGCATCGCAATTGTCGGCTTTGGAATTGTGGATATAGAGGGCAGTAGGCTAAAGCCAGTTCAATATGGTTGCATCGAAACACCTGCACATACCGAACAAGGTGATCGACTATTAATGATCCACGAATCACTTACTCAGCTCATTGAGAAGTATCAACCGAATCAGATGGCTGTTGAGAAATTATTCTTTAATCGTAATGTGACAACCGCCTTTAATGTTGCTGAAGCTAGAGGCGTTATAATCCTAACGGGTGTGCAGAACAAGCTATCCATTGCAGAGTATACCCCGCTACAGGTAAAGCAAGCAATCGTCGGTTATGGTAAAGCCGAGAAACGCCAAGTACAAGAGATGGTGCGAATGTTCTTAAATCTAAGTGAGATTCCAAAGCCTGATGATGTAGCAGATGCATTGGCTGTGGCTATATGCCATGCTCATTCGAATTCACTAAATGATAGAATAAAGGATGGTATCCCCAAATGATAGATTACTTACGAGGTCAAATACGGCTGTGTGAGACTGATTTCATCGTCATAGATGTAAATGGAGTAGGTTATCGTGTATTCTGTGCGAATCCTTACACCTATCAACAGCATACCGAAGCTGATGTGGTCGTATATATTCATTACCATGTGCGTGAAGACGCTATTCTTCTTTTTGGCTTTACCTCTCGAGAGGAGCAGGCGCTCTTTCGTAGGTTACTAGAGGTGTCGGGAATTGGACCACGTGTTGCATTGGGTGTTCTATCTGGAGGTCGTCCAGAGATGCTCATATCGGCTATCCAAAGGGAAGATATAACTTACTTAACTAGAATGCCTGGAATTGGGAAGAAAACTGCACAACGAATGGTATTAGATCTTAAGGATAAGCTAATCCCAGCAGGTCTAGAGCTACGTGATGCATATCCGAACGATGGTTCCATAGCGGTGGCTGGATTGTCTAGTAATGCAGGTGAAGCAGCTGTGATTCGAGAAACGAAGGAAGCGCTTCGTGCACTATCCTTTACAGATAGTGAGATAGAAAGAGTCTGGCCTGCAGTTAAGGCTAATATGAAAGAGGAAGATAGCTCGGATATCTTGATAAAGAAAGCACTTCAGTTATTATATAAGGGATAGATAGCCACAATGTGTTATTGAGAAAGGAGCTTACAGCATGGAGGATCGAGTGATTTCGGCCAATTTGATGATGGAAGAGGATACACTTGAATTTAGTTTAAGACCTCGATTTCTGTCTGAATATATTGGGCAGTCCCAGGTTAAAGAAAACTTAAAGATATATATTGAAGCAGCGAAGATGAGGAATGAAGCGCTTGATCATGTCCTCTTATATGGACCTCCTGGGTTAGGGAAAACAACCTTATCCAATATTATTGCTAATGAACTAGGTGTTCATATTCGTACTACATCTGGCCCTGCAATTGAACGACCGGGTGACTTGGCGGCTATACTTACCAATCTTCAAGATGGCGATGTTCTGTTCATCGACGAAATCCATCGACTTCAGAGAACGGTAGAGGAAGTGCTGTATCCGGCAATGGNNCGATCAAGAGCACGTCCGGGCCGGTGCTTGAGCGGCCGGGTGACCTGGCCGCGCTGCTGACCAATCTGGAGGCCGGCGACGTCCTGTTCGTTGATGAGATCCACCGTCTTTCGCCCATTGTCGAGGAAGTGCTGTATCCGGCAATGGAGGACTTCGTTCTTGATATTATTATCGGTAAAGGTCCAAGTGCAAGATCAGTGCGACTAGACTTGCCAAAGTTCACATTGATCGGAGCAACTACACGTGCGGGGCTTATCTCCTCGCCGCTTCGTGATCGATTTGGGGTTGTGAGCAGACTTGAATACTATACAGTAGATGAGTTGTCTTACATTGTGAGCAGAGCTGCTGATATTCTGCAAGTTGGCATTGTGGGTGATGGGGCCAGTGAAATGGGGCGTCGTTCGAGAGGAACACCTCGTATTGCCAATCGATTATTAAAGAGGGTACGAGATTTTGCTCAAGTCAGAGGAGATGGTGTTATCACACCTAATATAGCTAAGGAAGCGTTGCAGCTTCTGCAGGTCGATGACCTTGGACTAGATGCCATTGATCATAAGATGCTGCGTTCGATTATTTCTCACTTTCGCGGGGGGCCTGTTGGGCTTGATACCATTGCTGCAACCATCGGTGAGGAAAGCCAGACAATCGAGGATGTCTACGAGCCTTACTTATTACAGATCGGCTTTCTGCAACGAACACCACGTGGTCGAATGGTGACCGCTGCTGCTTACCATCATCTAGGGTTAAATCCTCCCGAGGATATCTTATAGATTCTTGAGAAGCGGGTGACTTTATGAGTGATGATCGACTTATTATAATTTATGATGGGCATTGTGTGCTCTGCACGAGGACGGTTTCACGTTTAATGAAGCTACGAACGATTTCCCCCATTCAATCCATCCCTCTACAAGATATACGGGTGGCTACTTTGCTGCCAGAGGGTTATGATCAAGATCGGTTAAATAAGGAAATACATGTATTGGATATGTCGAATGGCAGGGTGATTAAAGGCGCAGACGCCATTGTATACATCATGACAAAGCTACCTTCACTTCGACCCGTCTCATTCATCTATCATGTACCTGGAATGAAGTGGTTAGCATCACGTATCTATCAATGGATAGCTAAGCGTCGTTATGATTTGTTCGGGAAGACAGACGAATGTGATTCGGGTCATTGTTCAATCAAATAATCGGTAAATAGTTCCAAACGGTTGAAAATTAGTTCTATAGAACTATATAAATAGGCTTAAAGATATATAATTTATTCAATTTTCGATAAAAACATACAGCTATTTACTAGAATATGCGATATACTTTATATAAGTGACCTTCTATAGGTACAACACATCAAGTCATATTACATATTCTCTTAAATGGTGATCACTCATGGGTAAGAATATTAGGGTGTTGTTAACAACTGAAGGAACCTACCCCTTTCACCAAGGTGGTGTTAGCACGTGGTGCGATATTCTGGTGAAGGAATTAAAATCCGTGGATTATGTGCTTTATGCCATACTCATGGATCCTTTTGTTACCCAAAAATTCACTCTTCCCGACTCGACAACATTGATCAAAATGCCTTTGTGGGGGACTGAAGAGCCAAGTGAGCACTTATTAGAGTCGTTCTCTAAGAGTTTTCTCGCGAAACGAAGAACAACCCCGCAGGAAATAGAGGAGAAGTTTATTCCCCTATTCACTCAATTAATTACAGAATTTATTGCAACGAATAAAAATCCACAGCATCTAGCTGATGTTCT
>DFXU01000023.1 GCA_002383285.1 Caryophanales bacterium UBA4100 | reverse complement strand
CACATGGCTGCTTCATTGGAATGTGTGGATCCGAATGTTCGACAAATGCTCATCCAAGGTTCAATTAATTGTGCACAACAAGCCTATGAAACATTCCTGTTCATGAATCAGAATGGCTTCTATCAGGTGCCGACGATGCAGGATCACACTGCTAAGACCTTTCTTCACAGCTATCAACCGAATCAACAAAACCAGAACCAAGCTTCCCCTTTAATGTAAACATGCATGTGGTAGTGCTGTATTAGTGGTGCTGCTGTATACGTGTTGGTGCTGTGTTAGTGTTAGTGTTAGTGGAAGCCCCAATTGGGGCTTTTTCTTTACTATCCATACGATCAATCGGAGAATGTTTATTGTGCAGGCCATGAAGAATCGAGATACATATGATGCAAGCTGCCCCTGTGTATGTATTTTCCTTTGTCGATGCAGATTCCTAATGATAAGATAGTAATTAACTTGAAAGAGTGTGCACTTAACTCAGTTGATAGATGGATAGAGGAAACATCTTTACCGTTAAGACTGGCTAGAGATATCAACACTTGAGTGAAATGCATTACACATTACTAACTATAAGGGGCTGAAGAGATGAACCGAGATTTTATGCGAATTAAATCACTTGAAGGGGAGTTGAAGTATGCCCATAAGAGGATGGAGATTGGTTTAACGGTGTCTACGCACGAATTTGTTCTGCAGAAGCCGCACGTTAATTATCATGTAAAGCTTGAGGATATTATAAGTATCGTACCCTACGAATCTATGGCGTTGAAGAAGATGACAATTATTAATCAGAGCGCTGCGGGGGATGAGGTTAGAAGCGTTACGTCTGGTTCGAAGCATTATCGGGTACATGTGAAGCAGGTCATTATTCATAACCGTAGTGGTATTCATCAGGTAGGGCAGATGGAATTTGTCATGTCGATTGCGCACGAATTATTGACTGCGATCGCCGAATACAGTGGATTAAGAACGATATCTTAAGCTCTGCTAGTGAGAACGAATATAGTGCAAGTGCATAATAATGGCCTCCATATCTAATGATAATAGAATCAGTTAGATCTATATGATGGAGGTCGTTCAATTGAACAAAATGTATCCGCCCCAAACACAGCCCCAATCACAATCACAGCAACAGCCGATGGGACAGCAACAGTCTTATTCACAATCACAGCCGCTTATACAGGCGGCACAGATGATACAACAAGCGCAAGCTCTCCAGGCGCAGGATCAATTAACTAGAATGGGAGTTAGTAACGTAGCTCAGCAATTTATTAAAGCCGAGCAATCCCTCCAACAGGTGCTACAGGATCTCCAGCAAATGCAGAACCAAATTCAATCTCAGATGGATGCGCAACAACGGCAAATCGCCAACACACAGCAGAAAATAATGCAGTCCGTCGAACAAATCCGTTTGGCTGAGAACAATATAACTGCACGCGAGCAAGCGACACTATGACCTGAAAAAGTAGCCCAGAGAGGCAAGGATAGTCGAATAAAGAGGACTAACTCGCTAGAAAGTAGCCTATCTTGCTAGAAGGAATAGACTGAAGCGAAGCCTTCACTTCTGAATGGGTCAGAATGAAGGCTTCTTTAGTTAAGTCGAACAAACGAGCTTCTTATACCCAAGTTACTGAATAGAGCGGTTTGGACGCTTTGCTGTGGGCTTGCTTATTGCGAGCCTAAGTTACTTCTGAATCCTAGCTTGAATCCAGCTTGCGATATCCGCGAACACTTCGTCGCGATTCAATTCGTGGATTGTCTCGTGGCGAGCATCCTTATAAATTTTCATCGTGATATCCTTAATGCCAATTTTGCGGAAGCGATTATATGTTTGGGTGACACCACGCGTAAAGCCGCTAACAGGGTCCTGTTCTCCTGAGAAGATCAGAATGGGTAATTGACTCGGCGTTCTGCGGAGCTGCTTGGGTTTATTCAGTTCACTTACACCCGTGATCAGATCAAGGAAAAAGCCTGAGGAGAATGTAGTGCCTGTCCATTCATCATGCAGATACTTATCTACTTCTAGGGGATCTCGAGTTAACCAATCGTATGAAGTTCGATAAGGATGGAAGTTTTTGTTGAAGCCTCCGAAGAGGAGTTTGGTCAAGAAGGGGCTGTGTGTTGTAAGCCCAGATTTCTTGATTTCCCATCGAGCGATGAGCTTCCCAATGCTTCCCATGATTCCTGGGTCTCCACTCGTTCCAGATAGAATTACACCTTGAAGCATGTTGCCATGAAGCTGTATAAACCGTCGAGCTATTAATGAACCCATACTATGTCCTAATAAGATAATTGGAAGGTGGGGATATTCCTTGTTAACCTTCATTATCACCGCAAGTAAGTCCTCTACGACCAGATTCCAGCCGTTGTGATCAGCAAAATGACCGAATTTATCCTTAGTGCCAGCTGTGCGACCATGACCACGATGATCAGGAGCATAGATCGCATAGCCCTTATCGGTAAGATGTTGAGCCAACTCCTCGTAACGACCGCCATGCTCACCCATCCCATGTGCGATAACGACAATACAGCGTGCTGGCATAGCAGGAAACCATTCATGGACATGAGTAGGGGTCGACATCTGCGCATGTGAATGTGTCTGTAGTGTCTGTATCGGAATCTGCTTCATTCTCTACAACAGCTCCTCTAAGAATGGGACGACTTCAACGTTAATGCGCTGTTGATAATCGTCAGTAGTATGATTATCTTCCTTCATGTGTTGGCGATATTGAATTGGCGATTGGCTAGTCCACCGTTTGAATTGCCTACTGAAATGAGCGATGTCTCGATAGCCCAGCAGCATAGAGATACGATCGATAGGTAATTCAGCTTGCATGAGTAATGCCTTGGCTTCACGAAGAATCAAATCAGATATATATTTCCTCGGGGGCACACCATACACCTGCTTGAATACACGATTGCAATGAGAGGGACTAATGCCTAGCTGAGAGGCAATGCGGTCAACGGACAGTCGAACAGGATCATTCTGCTCGTCGAAGATCGTTGCTTGGGCAGTGGATTCAATTAACATTGCAATACGATGTGCTAGTTCAATGTGCTGTCCCCTTGATATCTCCTTAAGCTGTAGCTGAGACAGTCCAGTTCCTAGCTCAGCGAGTAGAAGGAAGAAGGTAGATTGGATGTGTAGATAATCTGCTATGGAATATTCAGGCTGGGAAGCGAGCTGGATCATCTTCTCAATAATCGGACGAATGTGCTCGGAAACCTGTGAATGCTGTGTGAATATCCGTTGGTCCGTACGTCTGATTAATGGCATAAGAAGCTTATCGTCTAAGCTAAAGTGTATACAGAAGTAGGTGAAACCATTCTCAGCTCCAGAGATACTCGCATGGACATCTCCAGGGCGAAGCAGGATCATATCACCTTGCTCTTGTCGGTACTCTGTTCCGTTAATTCTCATTAATTGAATGCCTTCTACTACATAATTAATTTCACATTGTTGATGCTGATGATTAGGGTAAGTCCAATGCTCATTTACCTGCCTTACGTGAATTGAATCTAGTTGAATGGTGGATTGTAAGTTAGGAATATAGAATTCGTTCAGACTGTTCTCTGAGCTCAGTGTTGCTAATGCTGCCAGGACAATCACCCCTTGTGAAATTATTACACACTAATTGAAGTATACATCAATTGCTTGATTTGGGTAAATAACAGAATGGGAAAGGATATGGAGTTTATGTGTTCTACATGCTAAATTCAGTATAGTTACGATAATAGGTACAGGAGGAGTTAGCTATGAAGAAGAATATATTTTATAACGCTCACCATAGTCCGATTGGTGCTTTTGCGAGCTTCACTTTAGGGTTTCGCGGTGCCAAAGGAGGATTAGGGCTTGAATTAGGTAAACCGGCAGATGAGAATATATTTGTTGGCTTCGAGTCGAAAAAGGGTAAATATTACGAGGCGCTGCCTTTCTTCGATCATGGTGTAGATGAGAGCGCACGGTACGATGTTGAGAAGGAACAAACCGATTCCAATCCAGAGGGAGTTATCATTCCCTTCGAAGCATCAGCGATAACTAGAGATTATCAACTAGGCACGGACACTTGGCAGGCTGGCGATCTAACCTTCCGCATCTATTCGCCTGTTCGCTCAATTCCAGATCCTAAGGAAGCATCAGCGGATGAGCTCAAGGAGGTTTTACTACCCGCTGTATTCGCTGAATTAACGTTGGATAATTCAGAGGGTGCACAGTCGCGTAGAGCTTTCTTCGGTTATCAAGGCAGTGATCCTTACGCTAACATGCGTCGGATGGACGATACGATGAAGGCACCGCTCTCAGGAGTGGGGCAAGGTCGTGTGACCGCAATCGTGAGTGATGATCCAGGTGTATCTTCAGCACAGGGTTTTGGAATGGATAGAATTCTTACAGCTAAGCTGAAGGAAAATTGGACATTCGGTTTAGGTGGCGTGGGAGCACTTGTTATGGATGTTCCAGCGGGTACAATTAAAACCTACCGATTCGCAATCTGCTTCTACCGTGGGGGATTTGCAACGTCGGGCATGGATGCGAGCTACTTATATACGAATTTCTACAAGAATATAGAAGAGGTCGCTTCTTACGCCTTGCAGAACTATGGTCGCCTTACTCAGCTATGTACCGACGCGAATATCACAGCCCAAGCTACGAAGTTATCTGATGATCAGAGGTTTATGCTCATTCACTCGATACGCAGCTATTATGGGAGCACCGAGCTTCTTGCTTGTGATGGTAATCCGTTATGGGTAGTAAATGAGGGTGAATATCGTCGGATGAATACATTTGATTTAACCGTGGATCAGCTGTTCTTCGAGTTGAAGATGAACCCTTGGACGGTTAAGAATGTACTAGATTTATTCACACACCGATATAGCTATCAAGATAAGGTGAGCTTTCCAGGATCCGATGAACTGTACCCTGGGGGATTGAGCTTTACCCATGACATGGGTGTTGCCAATGTGTTCTCACGCCCCGAATATTCCTCCTATGAAATTTATGGGATTGACGATTGCTTCTCTCATATGACACACGAGCAGCTCGTTAACTGGATATGCTGTGCTACGGTATATATTGAGCAATCGAAGGATAAAGTGTGGCTGCAACAAAATATTGAGGTTCTCAAACAGTGCTTTAATAGCATGCTAAACCGTGATCATCCAGATCCGTCAAAGCGTAATGGTCTTATGAGCTTAGATAGTGACAGAACAATGGGTGGGGCTGAGATTACAACCTATGACAGTCTTGATGTTTCACTAGGACAATCACGTAATAATATTTATATGGCGGGCAAGTGCTGGGCTTCATATGTAGCGCTTGAGAAGCTGTTCCGTAATGAGAAGCTTGAAGAACTAGCTGATGAAGCGGGTAAGCAGGCTGAGCTCTGTGCCGCGACAATCGTCTCTCACATGACTTCTGGCGGATACATCCCAGCTGTAATTGGTGAAGGTAATGATTCCAAGATTATACCAGCAATTGAAGGCTTGATTTTCCCGTACTATACAAGCTGTAAGGAAGCGTTAGATCCTAATGGTAAGTATGGTGAGTATGTACAGACATTAAAGAAGCATCTATCCACCGTGCTTGTGAAGGGAATCTGTATATTCGACGACGGAGGCTGGAAGCTGTCTTCAACTAGTAATAATTCTTGGTTAAGCAAAATATATCTATGCCAATTCATCGCAAGAGAAATTCTTGATTTGCAATGGGATGAGCAAGGCAGAGCAGCAGACGCAGCACATGTGGCTTGGCTCACTCACCAGGAGCATTCCTACTGGAGCTGGAGTGATCAAATACTTGCTGGTATTATTATCGGAAGTAAATATTACCCTCGCGGTGTAACAAGCATCTTATGGCTAGAGGAATAAACGCACTTGATCTAGATGATATGAGCAATTAATGGAAATAGACTGCATAGTATACATGCAATAGCGGAATAATAGACTGGTAGTCTGATTTAATTATAGACTGCCGGTCTATTACCATTTATAATGGAAATAAATACTCGCAATAGGGAGTGATCACATTGACTTCAATGAGACGATCAACTCAGAAGAAAAGACAGCTTGTAATCGAAACTGCCCTACAGATGTTCACTGAGAAAGGCTTTGAGAATGTTTCGGTGGATGACATAATATCAGCAACAGGCACATCGAAGGGAACGTTCTATCATTATTTTGGCAGTAAGGATGAGATTGTTGGTGAAATTGGCCAGAGTCAGATTGAAATTATTAAGAAGTGGAATGAGAGAGGTCCGACCCAGGTTAAATCATTAGAGGGGCACATTAATCGACTCTTCTTGGATTTGTGTGCGAATATTCAGCAGCATCCGAAGCTAATCCGCAGTCTATTCACACTAACCTTACAGAATGAGCTTGTTCAACAGCAGCAAGTGGAGCAGATGAAGCAATTGTATGAAGGCTTATACCGCTGGCTTCCTAAGGAAAGGAAGGTCCAGATACTCATATCTACTTATATGGGAACCTTGTTAATATGGTCCATTGAGCATAATTCTGATCTGATGCAGATGATGCAGGAGCAGCTAACGGGAATCTGGAATGGAATTCGACAATCTGATGATGAAGAACCATTCGTGCTTGAGGAATCCAATAGAGCAGCTCCACGATTGAGAGTAGCTATTATCGGTGGAGGGCTGGCTGGATTGACAGCTGCTGCATACTTATCTGAATCTACACTGGTAGAAGGAGTTATGTTCGAGCGTAGTCCTCAGCTAGGTGGACGTGCCTTCACCTATGAGAAGGCGGGTTTTACGCTGAATTATGGCGCACATGCCGTATATGGGATTGATCGACATACGATATCCAAGCTTGAACAGGAATTAGGTTTATCCTTCAGCAGTAAGTCAGTAGATAAGCGTACTGTGATGTATGAGAAGAACAATCGGCTTGACGAAGCACCATTAGATTTCTTCAATCTAGTAAGAACTGGCTTGCTCAGCACGATGCAGAAGGTTAGGTTCGCTGGTGAAATCACAGCCATTATTGCACAGATCCACACGCTGAAAAATTATGAAACGTTAGGCGATTATCTCGCTGAATCTGATGCGGATGAGGATGTAAAGGAGCTATGGGAGCATCTCGTATGCTCGAACTTCTTCATTGCTCCTGAGGATGCTCGTAAAGTATCTGGACAGGTGATTAGTGAGTATTACCAGAATCTCTTCTTATCGAAACGACCGGTGAATTATATATTGGGAAGCTGGGCAGTAATTACAAACCAGCTTCGTCAGAAAATCGAATCATCCAATCGCTGGCGGATTGCCTTGCAGGAGGGCGTGGATAGCATTCGTTATGAGTTAGGAAAGTACTGGATTACTACAAAGGTAGGAGAGGAAGCATTCGATCAGATTATCTTCGCGATGCCCGTACAGCAGGTCGTTAAGCTATTGAAGTCTACACCCTGGGAGCCCTTCCTCGTTCCCTATGAGAATAATACCTCCACTGAGGTCATGGTGTATGATCTTGGATTGAGCCATGTGGTTGCTCGTCCATTCTCGTACATTAGTGATATGGATAACAAAATGTTCATAAGCGACGTCTCTGCAACGGATCACACGCTTACTCCAATTGGGGGACAGCTGCTTCAGGGCATTGCTTACATCAACGACCAAGGCTTCAACGATGAGATATCTCGTATGGCTTATTTAGAGGAACGGATGCCCAAGATGGAAATCTTGTTTGATAAGCATTATCCGGGCTGGCGAGAAGCGGTCCTTGTCAAACGTGCATCGAAGAAGGCAATGGTACAGAGCGTGAAGAATATTGAAAGCAATCGGATGCTACCTAACCGCTTGGAGAATGTACCTTTCTATTTCTGCGGTGATGGCTGTGAGGGCAAGGGAGAGCTTGCGGAACGCTCCTTCTCAAGTGCTCGGAATGCTGCAAAGCAGTTATTGAAGGAGGCCATTACGTACTAATCGGATCGTGAGAATAGTTATGCATGGATAAGCTAACCATAACTAGAAATGACTGAGTATTGATTAGAACAATTCTTGAGTGCACCAACTGTGAGAATAATTCTAAACAACAATAAGTCTTTCTAGAGGGGAATGACTTCATGCTATCTAAAATTGCAAAAAGGCTATCGAATAACAGGAATAGGAACACCCAATCTAAATCCAATCAAGAGCAACCGATCCTAACGATGTCCACGGGAGTAAATGACAATATCCAATGCATTCAACAGCTGTTAGGCTCACCGACCGATCTGATTTCTAGAACATTCCATATAGGCTCTAAACGCCACCTTTGTGCGATTGTATGTATAGCTGGTCTGGTTGATAAGAATATCATTAATGATCAGCTTCTGAAGAATATGTTATTGAATATACCCGAATCGAGCATACGCTTGCCAGATTCTGCTGAAGAATTGATAACATTACTACAAACGGATATATTATCTATCCATAATATTAGTCGGATAAATACCATGTATGATGTTGTATTAGCTGTGTTAGGTGGTGATACAGCTCTCTTCGTTGATGGGACAGATCAAGTATTAATTATTAGTAGCAAAGGTTGGAAAAGCAGAGCGATAGAGGAACCGCAATCCGAAGCTTTGATCCGTGGACCAAGAGATGGTTTTACGGAGGATATTCGGACTAATACGGTTCTTATTCGTCGTAGATTACGTGATCCGAATCTGCGGTTTCATTCAGAGCGAATCGGTCGACGTGCCCAGAAAGAAGTCATCATCACTTATATTGAAGGGATTGTTCATCCGGATTTAGTCAAAGAAGTGAAGAGAAGAATGAAGACTATTGATATGGATGATTCGGAGGGAGCAGGCTACATTGAGCAGTGGATCGCTGACAGTTTTCTGTCCCCATTCCCTCTCATTCTGAATACGGAACGACCAGATAAAGTATCCACTGCCTTGCTACAAGGAAAAGTGGCTATTCTGGTGGATGGAACGCCATTTAGTTTAATTCTTCCTATCACGCTAGTTTCTGCATTCCAGTCTCCTGAAGACTATTATTCACATTGGCTAATATCTACGCTAATCCGAATTCTAAGAATGATTGCTGCATTTATTTCCACCTTCTTACCAGCTCTATATATAGCGCTCGTTGAATACCATCACGGAATGATTCCATCTAAGTTAGCCTTCTCTATTGCTGGAACTCGAGAGGGGGTCCCTTTTCCTGCAGTCGTCGAAGCCATTATGATGGAGGTCACGCTAGAAATTCTTCGTGAAGCAGGGATTCGTTTACCCAAACCGATTGGACAGACTATTGGAATTGTTGGGGGACTTGTCATTGGGGAAGCAGCTGTAGCGGCAGGCATTGTCAGTCCAATCATGGTCATAGTGGTATCGTTAACTGCGATAACCTCTTTTGTATTACCGACCTATTCGTTCTCGATGGCCTTTCGAATTATTCGTTTCTTAGTGATGATTGCAGCAGCATTCCTCGGGCTCTATGGTGTTATATTCGCGTATATTATGATTAATATCCATATTGTTAATCTTAAGAGCTTCGGCATCCCTTACTCCTCCCCGTTCGCTCCTAACTTTATGAATGACTGGAAGGACATGATATTAAGAGCGCCAGTTACGATGCTGGACAAACGGCCCCAGATGCTGCAGCCCGTGGATAAAGAGCGCCAGACGAAAGAATAAACGGAGTAGGTGCTATTCAATTGGATGTATTTGAGTATGGAGATGAAGAGGTTAGCAGGAAAGAAATAATGCTCGGGACTACCTCGATGGTTATAGGAATCGGTATATTAACACTTCCCCGTCTTGTTGCTACTGCAACACAATCCTCTGATGGTTGGATGTCGATTGCAATTGCAGGTATGTTGGCTATCGTTTTAGCATGGGTTGCGGCAAAACTTGCTTCTCGGTTTCCTAAGATGTCTTTCATTACCTATACTGGCCTGATTGTAACAAAACCGGTAGCTATGATCTTGAGCTGCGTCATATTCATCTATTTTTTCCTTTTTTCTGCTTATGTGACTCGAGGAATTGCGAATATAGCTAAACAATATTTGTTTGATGATACACCCATAGAAGTAATTGCTCTCGTATACATACTCATCGTCACTTATGCTGTTGCAGGGACTAGGGTTGGTTTATTGCGATTAAATATGCTGTTTATTCCAATTGTTCTAATTATTATCGCCTGTTTATTAGCGTTTAGCAGCAATCTTGTAGAGCCCAGTAATTTAAAACCATTTTTCGTGTCAAGTTGGAGTGGGATTCTTCTAGGAGTTAAGGAAAGCATCTTCTCATTACTAGGCTTTGAAGTTATCTTGTTTTACATCTCTAACATGAACCGCCCGCAAGAGGCGCCGAAAGCAGTAATAATTGGAATGGTCATTCCTGTGCTACTCTATTTATTTGTTTACTTATTTGTTATTAGCGTATTTTCCATTGAAGCGACAAGGGAGGTTATATACCCAACAATTGAATTAGCAAAGGAAATTGTGCTGCCAGGTGAATTTTTTGAGAGGTTTGAATCCCTGTTTTTCCTTATCTGGATTATGACAATATTTAATACAGGGTCTATGGCATTCGATGTGTGTATATTAGCGATTGGTTCTCTATTCAAGAATGTGAGAAAAATGATCTGGATCTGGATTATAACACCGTTTGTATTCATTGCTGCGATGATGCCTCAGGATTTAATTGATTACACAAACCTTGGAGAGTATATAAGCTATCTAGGATTATTGATTGCCGGCATAATGCCAATCTCATTATTACTAATCGCCATAATAAGGGGCGTGAAGGGACATTCTTAAGCGAATTCATTATGTGCTGCTGCTCATGTTGTTTATATTCATGACAGGATGTTGGGATAGAATTGAGCTTGAAGAAAGAGGCTTTGTTATTGGAGTTGCTATCGATGCAGTGAAGGAAGAGGAAGCTAACGAGATGGAAGAGGAGGAAGAGGAGGACAAACCCAAAGGTGTACAGAGGTTTGTGGTAACGTACCAATTTGTTATTCCAGATGCATTAAGTGGTGGCGGAGGTGCAAGTTCACAAGGGGGAGGAAGCACGAGTACAGCTACTTTTAATATCTCATCAGTTGGAGATACAATGGATTCTATTGCGACGCAATTAGCTACTAGAACAAGTCGTACTCCTTATTTCCAACATCTGCAGATGGTTATTATCTCAGAGGATGTTGCTAAGAGTGAGTTAGGCTTTGCTAATGTCATTGATTTTTTCACGCGTAATCAGGAGATGAGACGAAGTATAGAAGTTCTTATCGCTAAGGGTGAGGCGAAGAAGGTGCTTGAGGTAATGCCACCGAATGAGAAACTACCTGTGATGTATATTAGGTCCATAACAAAGAATACAGATAAGACTGCTAGGATGCTACCCTTGTCCCGAGTTGGGGATATAGAGGAGCATTTACTCCGAAGTGAGAGCTTTGTAATCCAGCGAGTTAAGGGTCTCAAGACAGAAGTGAAGGTTGCTGGAAGTGCGGTGTTCCAGGGGAATAAGAATAACCTTGTCGGTTTTCTGAACGAAGAAGAGACCGAAGGACTTAACTTTATCACGGAAGAGGTTAAGCGTGGGCTCATTAAGATTCAAGTGCAGGATAATTTAGTTGTATATGATATTGTCAATATGAAGCGTCAGATCAGAGCCGAGATTCAGAATAATAATAAAATCCAATTTACCGTTGCCATAGACTCAGAAGGAATGGTGGGGGAAACGTTCGAACGTCTTGATTTTCTGGATCCTCATATCTTAAGGAAATTGGAAATTAAGGTTGGTGAAGAAATTGAACGGTTGATGATGGATACGATTAAGAAAGTGCAACACGATTATAAGAAGGATGTACTAGGCTTTGGTGCTTACTTGAAAGGGAATCATTATGATACCTGGAAACAGGTAAAGGACGATTGGGATAGTGGTGAGAATTATTTCTCACAGAGTAAAATCAAGATTGAAACGAATGTAACAATACGTAGACAAGGTAATGTGAATAAGACAGAAAAAAGGAAGGAAGAATAGGATGTGGCAACTATTTGTGGGCCTTATACCGTCAGGGCTAATACTGCTCTGCGCAGCGCTCTCAGTAATCATACCATGGGCCATCTATACGATTAATCAGCAGTTGCATAAACACGGGGATCCACCGTGGATGAAAGAAAAATGACAAATGACATTGCAGAATAATATATAGAAGAGGATATCCCACTTATTAATTAACCAGTGAGATATCCTCTTCCGCTCATTGAACTGCCGTATATTACTGGGCACTAGACAGTAATGCAATTAGTGGCTCATAGCCTCTCCACCATGATCTAGACCGTCTTTAGTAACTCTTAGAATAGCTACAGCACCCTTGGTTGCATGGTCGAATTGGTGAGTAACGATCGGGTAGTCGCCTTCCTCTGTAACGGTCACTTCAACTACAGCACCACCGCTTGCAGGAAGCATGATCGTTTGCAAGCCGTACAGTCTATTCTTAGGATTGCCGTCTACATATACATTGTCCATTACTGTACCAACAATGTGGAAGGAGCTAACTTCGTTTGGTCCAACGTTGTTCACATAGAAGCGGACCTTATCGCCTACCTTAGCAAGCATTGGCTTATCCTTAAGAGTGAAATCATTACCATTGAATACTACATATTCTGGCTCTTCATTAAGGAATGCGTTAAAGTCGCCTTCTGTATACCACTCACTCTGAACTAATGTATATTCGCGGTCGATGTCAGCATCTGTCGGGTAACCATCAGTCGGCTCAACAATGATGACGCCATACATACCATTGGCAATGTGAGACAATACTGGCTTGGTACCGCAGTGATACATGAACACGCCTGGTGTATTCGCGGGATAAGTGAATGTGCCTTCTTCATTCGGCATTACATCGATAAACTTCACACTTGGAGCGGCGTGTACAGCATGGAAGTCCATGGAGTGCGGAATGAATGGATCCATATTCTTCAAGGTAAAGTTGATTGTATCGCCTTCTTTAACACGAAGTACGGGTCCAGGGACGGTACCATTGAAGGTCCAGGCGTTATAGAACACGCCTGAGGATATCTCAACATCAGTTACTTGGGCAGTCATCTCGATGTTCACTACATTGCCTTCCCTTACAACAATGGGTTCAATTGGCGGCTGGTTTATCTTCTCTACCACACTAGCTTCTGCTACTTCTATAGGAGCTTGAACATTGTTTACTCCACAGCCTGCTGCAATTAGTGCGAATGTTGCAAGGACGATAACACCTTTCTTAACCATAAACATATCAATCACCATTCCTTCTCAAATTTTTGTGATATATTTCACAAATAACCGAAAAGGATAAACAGCAATGTTATCCTTATGATGTTTGGTACTCGGTTCGGTTATCTTTGATAGCTTAAGATTACGTCACCGAGCATGTTGCAAGTGTGATGAGGAACACATATTAATGTCTGTCGAATTATCGTAACAAATGCAATAAATTATGAATAATTGTGATGGGGCTCACTTCATCGTCTGTTTAAGTGAAGCATCCTGCGTGACAGAGACGCTCTGAATGAAGGGGACTCCGATCACTTATGCGACCAATTCTTCAGTGCTTCATAATCTCGAATAATATAACCATTGCGATTCGTCTCGAGAATATCCTCCTTGCGCAGCTGATTGATGAGACGGTTGACCGTCTCTCTCGTTGAACCAATGGTATCTGCAAATTCTTGGTTTGTCATAGGTACATCGATATGTACAGAGCCATTCCGCAGAGTGCCATAATTCTCAGCAAGCTTGATTAGGAACAGCAATCCACGATCCTGAACATCGTTCCCGGTAAGCTCTTGAAGCTTCCCTTGGAGCTCTCTGATCTTCTCGCTCATTGCTCTTAGTAACTTCATGGAGATAGCGGGTATATTCGTTAATAGTTGCTCGAATGATCGAACTGGGATGGCAAGCAGCTGAGTATCTACAATAACCTCGGCTGTAGCAGGATACGGATTCTGATTGAAGAAGCCCGTATGCGGGAACATATCGCCTGTCTTGAGGAAGGAAACGATGTGCTCATTGCCGTTCTCATCGGTTTTGAATGCTTTAACAAGACCGTCCTGAATAAAGTATACGGCTTCCTTGTCGCTTCCTTCGGTAAAGACGATCGTTCTCTTCTTGTATGACCTTGGAATTGTAATTCCCCATATGAGTTCAAGCTCCTCTTGGTTTAGGTCGCGAAACATCGGAAGGAGGCGAAGCATCTCCATCTTATCCGGCATTAGTACAGCTCCTTTCAGTACAATAAAAATCCTCTGAAATAAGTATATACTTACTTCAAAGGAGATGAAACCTATATCTATGCTAAATAGCCCAATTGTTGCTTCGCAGCATCAGACATCTGAGCTGGAGACCATGCTGGCTGCCAGACGATATCAACCTTGACAGATTGAACCTCGGGCAATTCTATTAGTGCACGTTCTACACCGCTTGTAATCATATCATGCATGGGGCAGCCTGGTGTAGTCAGTGTCATACGCACTTGAACGTGACCATCCTGCTCCTCGACCTCGTATACGAGCCCGAGATCAACAATATTAACTCCTAGCTCAGGATCATATACCTGCCTGAGGCATTCTCTTAGCATATCCATAGTAACCCTCCTAGTGTGAATTTCTCGAATTATCGTGTGAATACACGGGTTATCAAGCTAATGTATAGTAATGATCCTATAGCCAAGCAGCTGCCACCGATTGCGATAAGTAACGGCAAATTCAACCCTAACCCGCATAATAGTACAAGTAAGGAGATCACAATAACGGATAGACCATAATGAGCATGACGGTCATTGATTAGCTCAGCCATAGTTGGGATTCTTCTCTTGCCAACCTGCGGACCATACTTATGTGTCCACCATAGGAATGGAACAATCTTGGACAAATAACCTAATATCGTCATTGCTACCCAGCCCCACAAATAAATCCAGCCCAAGATCGTGATGATATTCGACTGGTACATGTACGCAGGGAATATGGGAAATAGTATAAGCGTGATGATACCAACAACCATAAGTGTTCTTGCAGATCGGATAGACCAGATGATGCCATAACCTGGATCGGGCTTGTGACGGGCTTTATATATTTGTGAAATATGAATGTTGTACGCGATAAAAGCAAGTACGATGATCAATAGTCCGAGCCATCTCATGAATACATGCCAATCGAATAAGAACGATATAGCTCCTGTCAGCACACCGGCATTCCATAGTACGATAATAATTCGCTGCATATTAGTTGGAAACCCATGTGACAGGTAGAACATAGGGAGCATCTTATAGCTTATTCCCGTAATTATGAGGCCAAACCAGCCAAGCGTTCCAAGCCATAGGTGGGCACCGAACAGCTGATCGTGGAAATTGCCCCATTGATTAAAGTGAAAATTTAAGCCCATAGCCATACCTGTAAGTCCTGTTAATGTTAAGTAAAGAACTGCACAAGCTGTACTAATCGTAACAGCATTCCACTGTGAAGCGCGAAGTAAGGTTACACCCATATTCCAGGCAAATAGTAGTATGCCAATGAAAGCAATAGTAGCAAATCCAGCGATCCATATTACATTCATATTGGTAAAGCCGATAAGTAAACCAGTCGTTCCCACGGCGAAAAATCCATAGTGAATAAATCCGAGCTTCCGGCTATAGATGGTAGACTGGAGCACCACGTTAATGAGCTGGTATACAGCCCCCATAGCGATCATCGTACCCCAGCCCAACACCAGCAGGTGTATGCGAAACCAGCCAGTTGGATTTCTTGGCTGATCGCCCATCCAACTAGCTAGATCGAATAACGTTAACAATTGGAATAGAACAAAGCTGATGATACCTGTAATAATGAATAGAAAGGGAAGTCGGAACATATGAATGACCCCTTTCTCAAGATTTAGTAATGGTAACTTTGGCGGAACCGTCTTCTTGGTCTTCTACTTCATAGGTGTAGCCTAGAGTGTTCAGTTCCTCGATTAGAAACATGGGTACCCTGTCATTATGGATTGTAACTTTATCTCCAGATTGTACCTTCTGCAGCTTGGCCAGGGTTCGGATCATTGGTTGAGGGGGCTCTAATCCTCGATTATCGAGTTCATATGTCTGAGCTGGTCGTTCTGGACAATCAGGAATTACATCCTCTTCTGAGATGATCTCAGCAGGCTCGATATTGGATTGCTGCTTCTGACTCCTGTGCTTGAAGGTCGTAATCCAATGCTCAGCATCAATCTGTTCAACCGTGTTATTATAGCCTTTGGTTTTTAGTAAGCCTAACAATGGCGTAGGTTTAAAGGTAGCGTGCAATACAAAGGTATCTTCCTTCTCTAGTGTCTTGACTGTATCCATGATAACTTGGAATGGCTCGAGCTTCTTACGCAGGTAAGGTCGCACATCCAATTCAATAATCTTCGACATAAGTATCACTCCTTTCACAAATTCTGGTGCAATCTTAAATCAGAGCTTAAGCCAGCTCATGAAGCGCGCTCTGATATAACCCAGCCATTCCACCATAGAGTGTATAGAAGAAAGAATCTGGTGCATCCAGAGAGAACGATGTATAATTTTTGGGATCGAGCTCTAGGATATGTTCGAACAAGGCAGCAGTATCATAAGCATAGAAACAGAAGTAGGTGTATTCAAATTCAGGCATCTTCTCATATATCGTAACAATATCCTGAGCATACGTAGCCAGCTTGCTCGATGCTTCTTGAATCATATTCTTGGCATCGTCTAATGTAACTTCAATTTTGATGGTTTTCTCATCAATCACTTGAATGTTAGCCATATGAGGTCATCTCCCTATAGCTTACCGATTTTCACTCGAAATATTTCTGGACCTTGCTCCAGATACTCCCATGTATATGAGCCAGCGTGCATGGACTCGAATTGGAAGCGTAACGGTTTTGGATCGTGGTCGTTGACCAAGAGCATGGCTTCTTCAGGCTTTAGACCATCAAAGGTTTCGAAGATAACCTTATGCTTTAATTGAGGCGGGTATTCTGTGGCAACAACGGTAGCTGTGAATGTGTTCATGGTGGTTCCTCCTTAGGGTTTATGATGTACACAACAGCTTAGTGACTGTTGATACTCGTTTATTGTAATCCTCTACAAAATCGATGGTGTGATGTGCGTCACATTAGAGTTATGATATATCCAAGCTACTTCGAGTAGAGATGAAGATGAACTTTCTCGTTCTATAAGCTTGTTCAACGTCTTGATAAAGGAGGAACAATAGATGTCTAACGAAGTTACTCATAAAGCAGCTGCTGTGAAGAAGGAGGCGTCCAATCTACGTATTCTGAAGCTGAGTATGCTATATTTTGCCGTAGGAATGGTAATGCTCTTGGCCGCTATGATTGTTGCTGTAAGGCTATTCCCTGAGCTAGTAGAGTTTCAGAGCATGCGCAATCCTAAAGGATGGTTTCTAGCACACCTATTGCTCTTAGGTTGGGCAACAACGGTTGCGATGGGGGCAAGCTTCCAGCTCGTACAAGTAATTATGCGAACATCATTATTCAGTCGAAGTTTGGGTTATATCCAGTTCGTATTATATACACTAGGTTACCTATTTATGATTGCGGGATTCTTAATTGGAGAGAAGCTAATTGTAATAGGCGGAATATTCATTGTAGCTGGAGTACTCATTTACGTGATTAATTTGGCGATGACATTCATATTGAAGAAAGAATGGAATGTTTTCGTATACGGGGTGAGTCTAAGTGTAATAGCACTCATGATCACGATCTCGTTGGGGATGAGGATGGGTCTTTCTTTCGCCTACGAAGGATATGCGAATCATTATGCAAAAATTCTTGGAGGTCATCTATGGTTTGGGATTGCGGGGTGGTTAAGCGGGTTAATTATAATATTCAGCATCAAGCTGCTTCCAATGTTCTATATATCCTCCAAGAAGCCGAGTAGTAATGCGTACTGGATCGTCAGTATTTACCATGCAGGAGTTTGGTTGCAGGCCATAGGGCTATGGATCGGGATGGCTTGGATTGGGCTTATCGCTACAGTGACTATGTTATTCGCTCTGGGTTGGTTTATCATATATGTGTATGGTATTCGTAAGCTTAGCCGGAGTAAACGTCCCGTAGGTGTTGTAAGTATCGCCCTGCACCTCATTCCGATTATGTGCTTCTTGTTCCTCATATGGAGCGCTTATTCTTTACTGTACGGCAGTCATTCTCAGCAGCATGAGATTCTGATCTACATACTTGTAATGGGCTGGTTCACACCTACAATCCTTAGCTATCTATCCAAGATCCTGCCCTTCCTATGGTGGGCACACCGATTTCAGACGAAGGAAGAGAAGAAGAACGCTGTGTTATTAACGAATATGCTGCCGGAACGCAGAATGTCACTTGAATTAGTGGGGTACCTTATGGGTATTACTGTTGTGATTGCTGGCTATTTGCTTGCCGCTCCGCTGCTTGCTATGATCGGGCAGGCGGTAGCTGTTTGGTTTACTATTCTGTATCTTATCGAGTTGTCGCGTACATTCCGCTATTGAATTATTGGTACGATAGCTATTGTGATCTACATCACAATGGTTAGGATCCCACAACCTATAATGGGATAAGAACATAAAATTCAGGAGGTTGATTCAGATGGAGAAGAAGGAATTAAGCTTGATGCTTGAATATAATGACACACAATTTACAAAACGGATTATTCACAAAAAAGGTGAAAGTGTCGTATTCGCACTCAATTTTATGCCTGGTCAGGAGCTGCCTAAGCACCAGCATCCGAATACGGATGCATATATTCTCGTGCTTGAAGGGAATGGAACGATGACCGTTGATGGGGAGAATAATGCTGTAACCAAGGGGGATGTTGTACACTGTGATGGAAGCGAACAATTCTCCTATAAGAATTCGGGAGATGTTCCATCAAGTCTCTATGTGGTATTAAGTAAGGTTCCAGATGAGCGATACGCTCAGAATATATAATCCATAAGCTGTAAGGAGTTGAGGCTCATTGCCTGCGTATACAGCTGTTGACAAGCTTACGTGCATCGCATGTGGATCCTGTGGGAGCAAAGCTCCAGATATTTTCGATTATGATGATGAAGGACTAGCTGAGAATATTCTCATAGGTGACGATAATCGTGGTGTTATGGAGGTTCCAGAGCATCTTCTAGATGACTTAGATGAAGCTCAACAGGGCTGTCCTACTGCTTCAATCAGAGTAGAGAATGCTCCGTTCAATCGATTAACATAGAGAAGGCATTCCACCCTTGCGGGATGGAGTGCCTTCTTTCCTTAGTAGAGAACCCTAGTAAATAAGAAACTCGATTTTACATATAGTGAGATCATAAGTACTTGCTGGTGTAGTTACAGTGATGGTTTCACCTAATTGATTTAGTAACAATTGCCTGCCAATTGGGGAGTAATACGACACCATATACGGATCAATATCTGAATGCTGAGGTAGAACAATCGTATACGTTTCATTTAGTCCATCCAATACATTTAACGCTGTAACTCGACTACCAATCAATACAACAGATTGTAATATATCTGATTTAAAATTTCTTACAATTTGCTCTAACCGTTCCGAGTAATTGTTCATTAATTCTTCAATTTCTTTGCGTTCTCTATTGAATTTCGGGTAGAATTTGTCCAATAGCATAGTGCTATTCTCATCCAAATAAACCAACTGCTTGATTAGACCTGTGAAAGCTGGATCTATCACACTACGGTTCATAGAAAGATTCACCTCCAATACGAATTCGTTCTCCCGGCGTCAGATACCCAACAATTTTTCGCATTTAGATCCTCCTAAAAAATTTTTTTGATGGTCGCGCTAGCGATCGAAAAAACTACTTCGAAAGCGTAGGCTTAAGCTATAATAAAATAGACTCCTGTTTGGAGCCTTCTCAATAGCATAGCATAAGGTTTGGGAGGTGAACATATGAAAGAGCATGTTGGTGTATGTTGCTTATGTGGGAAAGACGTCTACTGCTTGGATGGATTTCTGAACGGTATAGTAGAGGCCGGAGGGCAGTTAACTTGCATGGAGTGCTCTCTTGAAGGTGAGTCTGAAGGGGACAATTAGTGAAATGAAGATGAAGAAGCTTATTGCGGTTGGACTAATATTACTATTACTCGTAGGTTGTACGCTACAGATGGAGCCTAATCCTGTGGAGGAACCAGGCATGGAGGCTGAACTTCTCGTTTCGGCAGCCGCCAGTTTAGCGAATAGCTTAGATGAAATTGGAGATTTATTCGAGCTGCATCATGACGGAATTTCTGTAACCTATAATTATAGCTCTTCTGGGGCGCTACAGCATCAAATTGAACAAGGTGCTCCCGTAGATATATTCCTCTCAGCAGGGAGGAAGCAGATGGATATGCTGATTGAGAAAGGGTACATCGATCATGCTAATTCAGTAAACCTGTTAAGCAATGAGCTGGTTGTTATTGTACCTGAGGCTGATGGGCAATCTTGGGGTGACCTTAGCTCACTCACATTAAGTGAGGTACAGACGATTGCGATAGGTGAACCTCTGACTGTCCCTGCGGGGGAATATGCCGAGGCGGCGCTTGTTGCGGGTGGTGCTTGGGATAGTGTGAAGCATAAATAGGTGTATGGTAAAGACGTTCGTCAGGTATTATTCTATGTGGAGACTGGGAATGTAGATGCTGGCATCGTATATAATTCAGATGCTCTATCTTCAAGTAAGGTGAGAATTGTATATCGCTTTGATTCTGAGGACCATGAGCCCATAGCCTATCCAATAGGTATTGTGAATCATAGCAGGAATGATCAAGCCGCCCTGCTGTATTATGAATTCTTACAGTCTATAGAGGTGTTAGAAATGTTCGGGAAATATGGGTTTACAATCGAGAATGAATAAGTAAATGGAATTATGTGTAATATTACAAGCATAAATGACAAAAAGCAGGAGAATGCTTACATATTGTCGAAATCATCATTCAAATAGATCAGAGCTGATGGAGGAATGAATATGAAAGCTACAGGAGTTGTTCGTAGAGTGGATGAATTAGGGCGTGTTGTTATTCCTATAGAACTTAGAAGAACGTTCAATATTGATATTGGAGATCCGCTAGAAATTTATGTGGATAGCGATAGAATCTTGTTGAAGAAATTTGTACCCTCCTGTATGTTCTGCGGTGTTGTCAACAACACATTGATTAATTATCGGGAGAAGGTCATCTGTAAATCTTGTGTGGAAGAGATGCCCCAATAAGATGTTATATGGTGCGTCGATATTCATCGGCTGTACATCCAACTATATACTTGAACACCCTGCTAAAGTGTGCTGGGTGCTTGAATCCGACACGGTAGCTAATATCTGTGACGGATTTTTCTTTTTCCATTAAGAATAGGACCTTCGCTTGGTTGATCCGCCGCTGGGTTAGGTATTGGAAGATGGTCGTTCCTGTCACCTCACGGAAGATGTTGGATAAGTAATTTTTGCTAATATGCATGTGACTTTCTAGCTGCTCAAGGTGAATTTCAGTCTGATAATTGTCTTCAATGAAGGTAATAATATCCTGAACATTACGCTCCTTCGCGGACGAGAAGGATTGGATTTGCTCCATAGGCTTCTGATAAAGACCATATAGACAATGTAACAAATCTAAGAAAACGAGCAGGTATCTGTTGTTCGCTAACATATCTCCTTGCTTCGATAATGCAGTTAATTGCTGAAGCAGTCGCTCGATCTCGATTCTTAATTCACCCTCCAGATGAATCCGGTGGTTATGCAGATCCTGGAATGGCTTTAACACATTGACTGTATAGGGTGGTCTAATGAGCTGCTGAATATAGGATGGGTCAAAGTGGAGGGTCGTTCGGTCATATACATAGCTTGCATCAATCTTCGGACAATGCAAGGTCATGCCATGCATAATAATTAAATCACCAGGCGAAAGCGTATAGATTCGATCACCGATAAGGTACGTACATCTGCCTTCGTGAAAATAAAAAATTTCGAACTGATTATGAGTGTGAAATTGATTGTCGGTGTATGGCTTTGTTGTTCGGCTAATATCGATAGGATGAATGCCTGTGTATTTGACCTGCATGAGGATACCCCTTCTATAATTATGGCGTATACTTTAACCAGAGTTAAATGAAGAGCTTGAATGGGCAATGGTAGTAAAGTAGAATTATATTCCTTATGATACACTATTCTTGAATGAGAGCGAATACATTCTTATCATAAATCAATTTATCTAAGGAGGCAATCAATGACTATCGTCCGAGTTGGTATTATTGGAATAGGTAACATGGGCAAAGGACATGCTCAGTATTTATATCAGAATGAAGTGATTGGAGCTCAACTCACAGCTATGTGTGATGAGAGGCTTGAACAACGTCTATGGGCTGAGGAGAATTTTCCTGGAGTAACGATATATGCGGATGTCGAGAGCCTGTTAAGCTCGGAGTTGATCGATGCTGTACTTGTGGCAACACCTCATTATAGTCATCCGGCGCTTGCCATTCGTTCATTCGAGCATGGGTTACATGTGATGATAGAGAAGCCGGCGGGTGTATTTACGAAGGAAGTAAGAGCCATGAATGAAGCAGCGAAAGCATCTGGTAAGGTGTTCGGTATTGTATATAATCAGAGAACAAATCCGCTCTATCAGAAGCTTAGAGATTTAATTGCAAGCGGTGAGCTGGGAGAAATTCGTAGAACGAATTGGATTATTACTTCTTGGTATCGGTCGCAGAGCTACTATAATTCAGGCGGTTGGCGTGCAACCTGGTTAGGCGAGGGTGGTGGAGTATTAATCAATCAATGCCCTCATCAGCTTGATTTGTGGCAATGGACGACTGGCCTAGTTCCTAAGCGGATGAGAGCATTCTGCAGCTTCGGCAAATACCGTGATATTGAGGTAGAGGATGAAGTAACGGCTTATGTGGAATACGAGAATGGCGCTACAGGTGTGTTCATCACTACGATTGCTGAGCCCGGTGGAACGAATCGATACGAAATCGTCGGTGATCGAGGCAAGGTCGTCATTGAGAACGAACAATTGTCCTTCTGGCGGCTCCGAACGTCTGAGCCAGAATTTAACGCAACCTATACAGGTGGCTTCGGTGAACCTGAGATATGGAAGTGTGAGGTTCCGATTAAAGGTGCAGAGACAGGTCATAAAGGTATTGTACAGAACTGGATAGACGGTATTGTGAAGGCAACACCATTGCTAGCACCTGGTGAGGAAGGAATTCACGGTCTGACATTATCCAATGCGATGCTATTATCCACTTGGACGGACAATTGGGTTGAGCTGCCTCTAGATGAGGAACAGTTCTACACGAAGCTCCAGGAGAAAATTGCGAATTCTGAGGTGACTAAGCATGCAAAAAAGTGATGGAATGAACTATGCACCGGTAGGTAAACCTGATCCGGTCGTAGAGCCAGGACAATTCGTGTTCGCTGCCATAGCATTGGATCATGGACATATTTATGGAATGTGTAATGGGCTTGCTGAAGCTGGAGCAATGTTACGTTGGGTGTATGATCCTGACCCAGCTAAGGTCGCTCAATTCTGCGAGAGGTTTCCACAAGCTCAAGCTGCAGCTTCTGAGGCACAAATTTTACAGGATGCTGAAGTTAAATTGGTTGCATCAGCGGCTATTACGTCAGAGCGCTGTACGCTGGGTCTTCGTGTGATGGACAGCGGGAAGGATTACTTTACAGACAAAGCTCCTTTTACGACGTTAGAGCAGCTAGAGCAGGCAAAGGCGAAGGTAGCGGCAACGGGTATGAAGTATATGGTGTACTACAGCGAACGTTTGCATGTAGAGAGCGCCATATTCGCAGGTCAGTTGATTGCCGAAGGTGCGATTGGTCGTGTTGTACAGGTTATCGGGCTTGGGCCTCATCGTTTGAACGCTGGGTCTCGTCCATCGTGGTTTTTCGAGCATGAGCGATATGGTGGTATTCTCTGTGATATTGGCAGTCATCAAATTGAACAATTTCTATTCTATGCTGGCTGCAAGGACGCGAAGGTGCTTAGCAGTAAAGTAGCTAATTACAACAATAAGCAATATCCAGAGCTTGAGGATTTCGGTGATATCACGTTGGTTGGAGACAATGGAGCGACTAATTATTGCCGCGTCGATTGGCTAACGCCGAACGGGTTATCTACTTGGGGAGACGGCAGGACTACCATCTTAGGGACTGAGGGCTACATTGAGTTGAGAAAGTATGTGGACATCTCTCGCGACCCTCAGGGCGATCAGCTGTATCTCGTCAATCAGGAAGGGATGAAGCATTATTCGCTCAGCGGCCAGGTAGGCTTTCCCTTCTTCGGACAGCTGGTGCTTGATTGTATGAATCGTACAGAAACAGCGATGACACAAGCGCATGCATTCAAGGCAGCTGAATTATGCTTGATAGCTCAACAGCAGGCTGTGCGGATTGAATAGAAGTTAGCATCTGTAGATTAACAAATTCACAGATTCACAGATTCACAAATTAATATACATCTCACAGATTTACTTCATCATTGTTTAGCACAAAATACTCATTTACGAAGAGGAGTGTAGGATCAATGAATCCATCTATCAAGAATAAATTTGCGGCACAGTTGTTCACATTACGCAATGAGCTAGAACAGGACTTTCCAGGGACACTTCGTACTTTGAAAGCAATGGGCTGGCCAGCTGTACAAATCTCAGGTCTTCGTAATCATACGAAGGAGCAGATTGCAGCTGCGTTGCAAGAGACGGGTTTAAGAACAGCAGGTATGCATGTTCCATTGGATCGATTTCGCAATGATTTAGCTGAGGTTCTGGCTGAGGCTGAGCTGTTCCAGACGAAGGATCTAATCTGTCCCTTCGTTGCAGAGGATGTACGTAATGAAGCAGGATACCGAGCTATACGTGAAGAGCTGAATGTGATTGCGGATAAATTGGCGGCACAGGGCTATCGTATTAGCTATCATAACCATGATTTTGAATTGCAGGTTCAGATCGATGGCAAGACGGCATTGGAATATATGCTAGAGCCAAGTCAGACGAATGCTGTATTGGCTGAGGTAGATGTGTATTGGGTGAAGAAGGGCGGCTATGACCCATTAGCCTTCATCAAGCCTTATGCCGATAGAATGCCGATCATTCATCTAAAGGATATGACGAATGACGAGCACCAAGCATTCGCTGAGATTGGTACGGGTACTATCGATTTCGAGCCGTTGCTCAATTGGGGTGAAGAGAATGGCGTCGAGTGGTATGCCGTCGAGCAGGACGTGTGTCCAGGAAACCCATTGGATAGCTTGCAGCTAAGCTTGAGTAACTTGAACAAATTAGTAGATAAGCAGGGATAGGAGCAGGACCATACCAAAAGTAACATGATCTGCCTCATACACAATACTAGGCACTAAGTTACATGATCTACACT
>DFXU01000014.1 GCA_002383285.1 Caryophanales bacterium UBA4100 | reverse complement strand
GTAATCAGCTCGGAATGGAGCATTAAGTAGCTTCCGTCGCCCACAATCGCGTAAACCTCGCGGTCCTGTTCTGCAAGCGCCACGCCAAATGCACCCGACACCTCATAGCCCATACAGGAAAAACCATATTCCATATGATAGGTTTTGGGCTCAACCGATCTCCATAGTCGATGTAAATCCCCCGGCAAGCTACCCGCAGCACATACAACTACCGANNGTGTATAGACGATTCACCTCGGCATCCCATTGTGATTTTAACCGAGCTATCTCCCCATCCTCGTACCCACTCTGATAATCCTCCTGTTCTAAGGCATAATGAAGCGCTTGCAAGCCTAATTTCGCGTCAGCAGTCATGGCCACTCCATTGAGCTTAGTAGCATCAAATCCACTGACGTTAATGTTGACAAATTGCACGCCTGGATGACCGAACGCCGACCTCGATTGTGTAGTGAAGTCCGAATAGCGAGTGCCTACACCAATGATTACATCCGCTTGATTCGCCAGAATGTTCGCACTTAGAGATCCCGTTACCCCAATCGCACCGACATTCAATGGGTGATCCCATGCGAGTGAGCTCTTCCCTGCTTGTGTTTCCGCTATGGGAATGCCAAAGGCTTCCACGAATGCCCGCAGCTCAGGCAATGCGTCTGCATATATAGCGCCACCTCCTGCGATCAGAAGAGGCTTCTTCTTGTTCTTCATGAGCGCTACAGCCCGCACAATCGCATCCGTAGCGGGCGGGCGACGATCGATATAATGCACTCTTCTGTCAAAAAAAGATGCCGGATAATCGTAAGCTTCGGCTTGAACATCCTGGGGCAAGGCAAGTGTGACTGCTCCGGTCTCTGCAGGATCGGTTAATACTCTCATCGCTTGAACGACCGCGGTCATTAACTGCTCAGGGCGGACGATTCTATCCCAATACTTGCTCACGCTCTTGAAGGGATCGTTGGCCGAAATTGTATAATCACTCGGTACCTCTAGCTGCTGCAGCACGGGATCGGGTTGCCTGCTCGCGAAATTGTCCCCGGGCAATAACAATACCGGAATCCGGTTCACGGTTGCAGTAGCTGCAGCCGTAATCATGTTCAGCGCACCTGGTCCAATCGATGATGTACAGGCGTAAATTTGTAACCGGTTTTTCTGTCTAGCATATGCTGCAGCTGCATGAACCATCCCTTGCTCATTCTTACCTTGAATGAAGGTCAGATCTCCCGCATCACGCTCAAGAGCCTCTCCGATCCCGGTCACATTACCATGGCCAAAAATCCCCATCAGACCCTTAATGAATTTGGTTTCCTTACCGTCGACCGAGACATATTGTTGATCCAAAAAACGTAGCAGTGCTTGTGCCATTGTCAGACGAACTGTTCCCATCTCAATCACCTCATCCTAAGACTTTTTAGATCATTTCAGATATTCGAACTGCTCTTCCCTCTTGTAGAGATTTCTTCGCCGCATGCGCAATCAATTCCGCCTTCAGGCCGTCAATTCCATCAACTAAGGTAGGTACATGATTCTGGATACTATGAATAAATGCATTCACTTCAGATACATAGGAATCCTGGTAGCGGTCTAAGAAAAAGTACTTCGGTTTGTCAGAAAATATACCTTTGGCTGTACTCACTACAGCGGTGTTCGGCAGATCATTCTCAGCTGTTACACTGCCTCCCGAGCCGAATACCTCCACTCTTTGGTCGTAACCGTAAGCAGCCCTCCTGCTATTATCGATGACACCGAGCACACCATTCTCGAAGGTTAATGTAATAATGGCCGTATCAATATCTCCATGCTCTGCGAACACCGGATCAATCATAACCGAACCTTTTACATACACCTCTACCACATCACTACCTACCAAGTACCTGGCCATGTCAAAATCATGGATACACATATCGATGAACATACCACCTGAATTCTTAATATAGTCAGCGGGCGGAATTTCAGGATCTCTTGAAGTAATCTTGATGATATGAGGCTCACCGATTTCCCCCGTCACCACCGCTTCACGCACACGAATAAAGTTGTGGTCAAATCGTCGGTTAAAGCCGGTTTGAAATTTGATGCCCGCTTGAGCAACAGCCTCAAGCGCTTCTTGTGTCAGCTTATTATTAAAGCTGATGGGCTTTTCGCAGAAGATATGCTTCCCCGCTTGGGCAGCATCCCTAATAATCGGAACATGCGTATTCGTAGATGAACAGATAAACACCACATCGATCTCTGGATCATTAATAATGTCCAGATAGTCCGTAGTAACCTTCTCAATGCCCATGGAGTCTGCCCAATTCTGATCAACAAAAAGGTCAGAGATTGAAGCAACTTCGACCGATGGATGACGCCTCAGGTTATCAACATGCAGCTTACCTATTCTTCCTGTTCCAATGACTCCAACTCTGAGTTTCTCCACATGTGATCTCTCCTTAAAGTAAATAAGTGAACAATAGATTAAGCGCTTAACCCATATTCTAAAGATGGCTACTTATTCTGTCAAGGGAAGTTTCCAATTCTGTAGAGGGTAAAGAAATGCAAAGGATACTCACGACCTAAGTCACGAGTATCCTCTGCGTTAAGTAGGATGAACTCATCCTACTCGGATAATGAATTGAGTCAAATTATGTTATGCCCCATCACGTATCCAACTAACCTTGGGATAACAATTCACCAATCACCTTCTGAGCCTCTTGCTCGTCGACACCTTTCGTTTCTAGTGTCACTGTTGCGCCACCTTTAACCCCTAATTTGACGATCTCAATCATCTTCTTCGGATTTCCGCATTTCTCTCCTAGCCATAGCTGCATGTCACAATCGAAGGCTTCTGCCGCTAACGCAATGCGCTTCGAGGGCATGACATGTAAGCCCAGACTATTGTTGATCAGGTATTGTTGCCTCATGTGATCGCTCCCCCTAAACTTATATTTTGTATGTTTAGATTAATATAGAGCGCTTACATTAACAACATTTACTAATTACACAATTGGCTATAGCCTGTTGCCATACTTATCATTTGTTGTTTATTAACCACAATAAGCCCGTAAGATCCAAGAGAGATAATAATCTCCATCTGAACCTACAGGCTTATTCGCTTCTGATAACTTCAATCGTACTTGTGTTATTTGAAGTGCTGCGCGATTATCTCTTCTATAAGCTTAAGATTAATTGGTTTACAGATGTAATCAACCATACCTAACTGGGAGCAAAGCTCTTTGTCTACCTCTGAGATACTTTCTGTCATCGCGATAATCAGAGGTCTTCTATTGACCGGTATACGACTTATTATAGTTTCAGTCGCTTCGAAGCCATCCATCTCTGGCATCTGAAGATCCATTAGAATTAGATCATATGTCTTCTTCTTTATTTGCCCCAATACCTCAAAACCATTCCTAGCGAGATCAGCTTCATGCCCTAGCTTTAACAAAATACGCATGAGAAGCTTCTGATTGACACTATGATCTTCGGCAACGAGAATGTTTAATACCCCTCGTTCTGATGATCGATATGTTATTTTTTCAGGCGTATTGATGGGTTCAGAGATGTTCATAACGAATTGAAACGGCTTGGATTGAATCGTGAAGATGAATGCCGCTCCCTTGTCTACTCCCTTCTCTGCCCGGATACTCCCGCCCATGAGCTCAACAAGTGATTTGCAAATGGATAATCCGAGGCCCGTACCCCCATATTTGCGCGTCGTAGATGAATCCAATTGTGAGAATGGTTTAAATAGATTTGCGATTTGGTGCGGAGGAATTCCGATGCCTGTATCCTTAATAATAAATTCAAGCTCCAGATTATCAGCCTTCTCAGAAGCCTTATTCACAACTACAAAGATCCTACCACTGTTCGTAAATTTGACCGCATTACCAACTAAATTATTAAGAATTTGACGCAATCTAGTAATGTCACCAATAATAATATCAGGTAGCCCCGAATCGATATGATAATCCATCCTCAGATTATGCTCCCGTGCCTTGGCCATGAATAAATCAAAGGTTTCTTCAATACATGCCTTCAGATCAATGGGCTCTTGCTCAAGCTCCATCTTCCCTGATTCAATCTTCGAGAAATCTAGGATATCGTTTATTACTGATAATAGGGCTCCACTGCTCTTACGTACGATATCAGCATATTCCCGTTGCTCTGTATCAAGCTCTGTGTCCATGAGTAAATCCGTCATACCGATAATCCCATTCATCGGTGTTCGAATCTCGTGACTCATCATAGCAATGAATTCCGTCTTGATGCGAACAGCAATTTCGGCCACCTCTTTAGCCTGAAGCAGCTCTCCTTCCACGATTTTACGGGCCGTAATATCACTCACTGTACACGCAAAAATCTGATTGTTCTCGATAAATGCCTCACCAATCTGGATTTCAGCAGAAAATTTACTGCCATCCTTACGGATCGGTGTAACCTCACTCAGCTTTCCTACTCTATATTTTTCCCTAATCTTCGAAAGCGAGACCGCATTCTTATGCTTAGCAATTGTGGGAATGAGCTTGGTAATCGGTTGACCTAATAGCTCAGCCTCCTTATATCCAAACGTACCCTCCGCTGCCGGATTTACAGCAATGATCCTCCCACTCTTGCTGAAGGTGATCATCGTATCGATAGACGTTTCTCCAATAACTCTCGCTTGTGCCTCTGCCCTGATTAATTCATGAGTGGTAAGGAGTAGATTCTTATTGGTCTTCTCTAGCTCATGTGTTCGTTCATGTAATAACTCAGATTGAATTTGCAACTTTTTGTGAATCACATACATGCTAACAAAGCCACCGATTTTCGACTTTAGTAATAACGGTACAATAGGTTTCACCATATAATCGATAGCGCCAATAGAATAACCCGTGAATAGATGCTCTCTTTCCCAGCTTTCCGCAGTCATGAAGATAATCGGGATTCCCTTAGATTGTTCCTGCAGTTTAATTAAATTGGCCGTATCAAAGCCATTCATTACTGGCATCTCAACATCCAGAACGATTAGAGCAAACTCATCCTTAAGAAGGCATTCAAGTGCTTCTTCACCAGAATTAGCCCGTACCAAGCAATAATTTTCTTCTGCAAGTGCATCTTCTATAGCTAATAAATTTTCTGCTTGGTCATCGATGATTAATATATTGATTGGGTGGCCAAATTCCATGACTTGAATTACCTCCATTAGACATTCACTTTGTAGAAATCATGACTATACAGATGTCATCGAACTGGCTTCCACTATTTTTGATGGGTACACATTTATCAACGAGTTCGGATAGTTCTAAATCCTTATATCTCAACAATTCACTAGATAGCTTCTCAGAACTATCTTCCATGTCACCCTTCGTTTCTATCAATCCATCCGTATAAAGCACAATTTTTAGATCATCCTCGTACTCAATCGTTCCTTTGGTTATCTTAATCTGATCAAAAAAACCTATCCCACATGTGCCTGCTGTAAGTAATACAACCGAATCATCAACATACACAATTCCTGGTGGATGACCTGCATTCACATATTCAATGCTCTTCTTCTCCGTATCCAACACTAGATAAATGGCAGTAAAATAGAAGTTGGTCAATTCATCCAAAAGCTTTAGCTGATTCATATATCGGTTAAGCTCTATAATAACCAGCTCTGGGTCACATATATGTGTGATGGTTTCCTGTAGAACAGAACAAATATACATACAAACCAAGGAGGACGAGATACCATGACCCATCATATCCAACAAAATAATACCATAGCGATTATCCCCGATTGGATACCATGCATAAAAATCACCGGCAAGCTCGAACGAGGGCTGATAGAAAGCCGAGATCTTCACTTTCCCATCATCAATCGGCTTGCTGAGCACACTACGCTGTACCTGCTTGGCCAGCTCAAGCTCGAATTGAATACGCTTGTCCCTCTCTTTGTGCCAGTCCTTCTCAAACTTCAGCCTCAGTGCAGATCGAATACGAGCTAACAATTCCACTTTGTTAATAGGCTTTAACACATAATCAAAGGCCCCTGCATCGAATGCCTCAGCTAATTTGTTGGAATCTCCCAGCGCGGTTACGAAGATGATAGGTACATCCTTATACCGCCGATCCTTTCGAATCAATTTAGTAGCCTCAATACCATCAATATCTGGCATCATCATATCCATCAGTATCAAATTCACTGGTACTTCTATTGTCGAATCCATTTCTAGTAAACTGAACAACGCTTTGACCGAGGTTACCCCTGTCACATCACCATAACCAGCTTTTTTCAATATCTTCTCTATCACAAGTAGATTCATCTTATTATCATCAACAGTAATGATATTCATCATAAATCCCCTTTTTCCTGAACGAACCCTCTTTGTTCCTTAATATATGTAAGCCTATAGTGTTATTGCTCAAATAGCTATGTATATTTATATCTATTCATATGAATGTGACTAGTTAATGAACTATCCCTTTACCATATCCTGTTCCCCGTTCATACATTTCAATATTTTCCCCCTCATATGAATGTACTCGACCAAAGTCTAGATGTATCTCCTCCGATGGTCCGTTTAGCATGAAACGTTTGTCGAATACAATGAATGTAACGAACGAACCAATGAGATGTAGGTGGACGTGTTGGAGGAACAGAAAACCATATATATTATACTAACTGATACTGGATCACTACTATCGAGAATGATCAGATTATATACGAGAGAACAACTGAATCATACGTCCATCGCATTCGATGACCAATTGAATGAGGTGTATAGCTTCGGAAGGAAGGATCAGCGAAATCCATTCATAGGTGGATTTGTAAGGGAGAATATCCGTGGCCACCTATTCATGAATCAAGATCGTCAGACCAGCTGTGCGATATACTGCTGCAAAGTAGCTATTACGTCGTATAACAACATTCGTAGTCAGATTAAGCATATAGAAGCCAATCGCGATGAATATTCTTATAACTTCCTAGGCTTGTTCGGCGTCTTGCTGAATATAGAGGTCGGCTCGGAGAAAGCATTCTTCTGCTCCCAATTCGTATCCTATCTATTCCACAGTGTTGGTGTTTCAATTGTGAACAAACCTGCAAAGCTAGTTACTCCGAAGGACATCGCACATTCAACACGGCTTAATCCACACTATCAAGGTAATCTCATGCAATATCTCGCTTGAAGATCTAATCTGACATTCATTGCCATCCTTCAAGTAAATCAAATGCGTTAAGCATTCTTGCCAAAGGTTGCCCCACCATCAATGTATAATGGAGATCCCATCATGAATTTGGATTCGTCGGAAGCAAGGTACACCGCTGCTTGGGCTACATCGTCAGGTCTGCCCAGATCGCCGCTCAGCTGTCGGGATTTCAAGGAAGCGATTGCAGCTTCGGGATCGTCATAAGCAGATTTCACATAGCTCTCAACGAATGGTGTCAGGATTGTGCCTGGCAGAAGAGCATTAACCCTTATTCCATAGGATGCATAGTCAACCTGCATGGACTTGGTTAGCGAGAGTACGGCACCCTTCGTCGCCGCATAGGAAGCACGGCGTGCCAATCCAATCTCGGCGATACAAGAAGACATGTTAATTACACTTCCGGAGCGTTGCTCCATCATATGTGGTATGACAAATTTACTCGGCAAATATACCCCTTTGATATTGATGCTCATAATCCGATCCCACTGCTCAGGTTCAATCTCATGCAGAGCTCCAATACCACTGATTCCTGCATTATTGAACAATACATCGATTCGTCCAAATTGGGCAATAATGCGTTCCACCATCGATTGCACTTCATGAGCATTGGTTACATCTGCTTGAATGAAGATAGCCTCTCCAGAGGCATCGATGATTTCTCGAACCGTCTCCTCACCTTTCGCGGCATCTACATCATTAACAACGACAACCGCCCCTTCTCTGGCAAACATTAATGCTGAACTCTTACCAATCCCCGAACCAGAACCCGTGATTAAAGCAATTTTCCCAACTAATCTCATATGGATCACCTCTTCCTCAAATTTAGCCTCATCCTATTGTTCATCGTGGTTGATGAAGCGAGAGCAATTGAGCTAGCTTGCAAACCTCCTCTTGCGGTGTGTGAGGTCATAGTAGCATGATCATTTTCGATTAACAACACTAATTCCTGAGGATAGTATATGTATATCCAAGTTTTCCGAATCGGCAGTGAATTGATGTGATATGATTGACTTATTGTAAAGAATTCATCATACATGAGGAGAACTTGTCGGATGCATACCCATTGGAAAAAAAATATTATACTCTTCCTCACTAGCCAGACCATATCGCTCTTCGGAACGTCTCTGGTACAATACGCCATTATGTGGCATATCACATTAACTACACAGTCCGGTGTCATGATGACAATCGCAATAGTGTGTGGTTTCCTGCCTACCTTCTTCCTCTCTCCATTCGCCGGAGTGTGGGCCGACCGCTACAATCGTAAAGTGCTCATTATTATGTCAGACTCACTCATTGCCGTATCAACACTTATTCTAGCGATCCTATTCCTAATCGGATTTGATGTGCTATGGTTGCTTTTTGCCATATCTGCCATACGTGCTCTTGGAACCGCTGTTCAAACACCCGCGGTTGGGGCGATTGTTCCGCAGATTGTACCAGAGGATAAGCTTACGAAAGTGAACGCTACGAACGGAAGTATTCTAGCCCTTGTGATGCTAGTGTCCCCTATGTTAGCTGCAGCACTTCTTACGATTGCTAGTCTCGAGATCATATTCTTCATCGATGTGATTACAGCAATCATTGCGATCTTGATTTTACAATTATTCTTACCTGTTCCTTCGCATGCTAAAGCGCTAGAGAAGCAAAAGATCAGCTACTTCGATGATATGCGACAAGGCTACATATATATTAAAAATCATGACTATGTTAAGAATTTTTTTATGTTCTGTGCCCTATTCTTTCTATTAGCCGCACCTGTTGCATTCTTAACCCCGTTGCAGGTTACACGTAGTTTCGGTGAGGATGTATGGCGACTAACGGCCATTGAAGTCGTCTTCTCAGTCGGTATGATGCTGGGCGGGATTGTCATGGCTTCATGGGGTGGCTTCCAGAATAAGATTCACTCAATGACATTAGCATGTCTTGTTATGGGAGCCTGCACGCTCGCATTGGGATTGATCCCTAACTTCTGGATTTATTTGATCTTCATGGGCTTAGTCGGTGTGGCAATGCCGATCTTTAACACACCATCAACGGTTTTATTGCAGGAGAAGGTTGCTGAGGATTATCTAGGCAGAGTATTCGGAGTGCTTGGAATGATATCTAGTGTGATGATGCCGCTAGGTATGCTTATATTCGGCCCTCTATCGGATTTTATCGAGATCGAATGGCTACTTATATTTACCGGCCTAGTGATGTTTATCCAAGGCTTCTTCCTGTTAGGTAACAAAGCCTTAATCGAGGCCGGTAAACCAAGTGTAAAGCTTGAGTAGAGAATCTTGCTAATTATACGGATATGCTAGATATGTTGGATTATGCAGGGTGTGCGGAGTATACTAGACCCGGCTCAATGTCATAATATACCGTAAATTTATCCGCATGCTTCACTCTCTGAATATTCAGATACGCTTCTATCTGCTCGACTTCTTTTTCAAGTGAAATATATACATTCCCCTCATTGAGAGTGAGCCTGTAGAACTTAGAAAGAGCTTTTATCATCTCTGTGACTTTACCAGTTTCTCCTAGGTTAGCCAGACTCCGCTGGCTTTTTTTCTATACCCTGTACATAAACATTATTGATGAGCTCTTGAATACTTGTTGCCATCACATTGAATGAATTAGCAATATGGACAAATTCATCGTTTCCCGAAAACTCCATCCGTTTATGAAAATCACCATCTTGGAATGAACGAACCATTCTCACAATCCGAACCACCTTCTTGCCTGAGAGACGTGGGACTTCATCCCTCATCTTTAACATAACATCCAGCGGCTCTCCTTTCTTCTGAAGAGCATTCTGAAAGGAAATGCTAGTGAACAATGTATCTGACATCCGTTTAATTTCATCCATTTGATATTTGATATTGTTCCTAGTCTGTTCCATCGCTGTACGGATATTGGTTTCAGCCATTTCTGTCCTAGATTGAACGAGCATTGTATAAGAGATGTAACCATTTAGCACATCTGTCAGCAGCACTAAAATCAGGTACGGGGTCATCATCTTGTACGTAAAGGGTAAATATAGATTACTACTCAATTTCCTCATAGGCTGCCACCCTCATTCTTCTCTTTCTCAGCCAAAGTCCAAGCTCAGCTAGAATTGCCCTATTCGGCTAAGTTTAACTGCCAAGATACCCCAACTTATCCTCTACCCAACCACATAAAGTCTATTAATTTCTTTCTCTCCTTCCATTCCCTTAGACTTACTTTATTTGGTCATTAGTTTATCCAGATTAATTCGGAAGGTAAACACCAAACGATGCGGACGATTAATCTCCACATATTCCATCACCTACATATTGGAAGAACTCCTCCTTTATTTAACCATATGGTTTGTTATAATAATCCCGATTAGTTAGTCAGCTAATCGGTAGAATATTAGCTCGAAAATTCTACTAGTGACATATCGACTATCTATCCGGACACACGATCCGTTATTACAGTGACATTGTGCTAAATCACGATACTTGCGGACACACGATCCGTTATTATGCCTTTAAGTAAGCTAAAAAGCCCGTTCTGAATGAAATAGCGGATCGTGTGTCCGCATTCCATTAGAAACAGACTGTTATTCATGAATAACGGACTGTATGTCCGGCTAGGTTCATCGCCGAGTCGGCAATGCGATTAGCCGATGAAGATTAATGCTTATCTTGTTTTTCTTTGTACTTAAGTTGATAGATATCCAATCTTCGATCCTTCAGATGCCTTACCATTCCTGACTCCCGATTCCATGATAGTTGCATATTTCTGCGATGCCTTGTCGTCTGGCAAATAATTTTTATTAATCCGCATCTTTTGAATATATCCTTCGCCTGTAATATCGTCCCATCATATTCAACACAAAATTGACCCTCAGGAAAATTTTCAGGTGGCTTTCCAAATGATCTCTCTCCCGTGGATTGCAAAATACACTACGTTTCAAATCCACGAAAAACGTTTAATAACAAGTTTAGAGAGAAAAAAGGGGATACACTATGGAAACTAAATACTCATTCATCAACATGAAATCATCCTTGAAGCGAAGGTGGTTTCATTTAACTGTGTTAAAACGTTGGCTGGTAAGCTTGCTCCTAATCGCTGTGCTTGCAGTGGTTTTCATGATTTCGCTCTTTAGTATATTGTTCTTCAGTGTAGATATATCCAAGTTAGCTGAGCCGTTACCCGTTCCAACACTTGTCTATGATAAGAATGGAGACCTAGCCTCGCAGCTTTCAACAACCACGATTGAACCGATCACATTTGATCAGATGCCACCGTTGCTAGTTAATGCGATCGTGGCTACAGAGGACCGGCGATTCTATGAACATTCAGGCGTGGATTTTCGTTCAATTGCACGTGCATTATGGCGTGATATTCGATCTATGGAATATGCCGAAGGCGGAAGCACCATCACCCAACAATTAGCTAAGAATATGTTCCTACCCACGGACAAGACCATAAAGCGAAAGTTAAGTGAAGCTGCCTATGCCTTTAAGATTGAGCTAAGCTATTCTAAGGATGAAATTCTGGCCATGTATGTTAATCATATTTACTATGGAGCAGGTCAATATGGCGTGCAACGCGCGGCGAGAACCTATTTTGACAAAGATACAAAGGATTTAAATTTAGCAGAAAGCGCTCTACTAGCCGGACTGCCCAAAGCACCTAGTAGATATAATCCGCTACGTAACTTAGAGGCAGCCACGGAACGACGAAATATCGTATTACGTCTGATGAATGCGCAGCAATATATTACGGATGCAGTGTTTAAGGAAGCAGAAGCAAGTGTTGTTACCTTAACAGAGCAAATCCAGGAAACGAATTCACCTTATCCTGACTTTATGGACACTGTATTAAAGGAAGCGGCTGAGTTATATGGTTTCTCTGAGGGTCAAGTATTGTCGCTTGGACTTAGCATATACACAACCCTAGACCCCATTGTCCAACAAGCTGCAGAAGCCGTTTATGCGGATAATCAATATTTTCCAGAAAGTGAACCTGATCAATTAATCCAGAGTGGTGTCGTTATATTAGATCAGCATAATGGTGAGATTCGAGGTATCGTCGGTCATCGGGAGAATGGTGTACAACGCGGCTTTAACTATGCGACACAATTAATACGCCAACCGGGATCCGCGCTGAAGCCACTAGCTGTCTATGGACCTGCACTAGAAAAGGGATACACACCTGAATCCATGCTTTCCGATGCAGCTCTGAACATTAATGGCTATGAGCCTCGTAACTATGATCTACAAACAAGAGGTGAGGTTACGCTGAAGCAAGCCATCACTAAATCCTACAACATCCCTGCTGTATGGCTATTAAACGAAATTGGCATTGACGCTGGGATTGATTACATCAAGAGATCAGGAATCGAATTGACCAAGGAAGATCGCAGATTAGGCATTGCACTCGGGGGAATGTCACAGGGAACCTCACCACTAAGAATGGCACAAGCCTTCTCTACCTTTGCGAATCTTGGTGAAATGCACACGGCTCATACGATCACTCGTATTGTGTCAAGCACGAAACAGACATTGATAGAAGTGAAGTCTCAGCCTGTCAAAGTCACTACACCAACAGTTGCTTATACGATGACAACCTTGCTTACCAATGTTGTGAGTGAGGGTACTGGGAGAGGAGCCGCACTAGATCGACCAACTGCCGGGAAGACAGGCACCACTCAACTCCCGGATACTAGCGAATTTGCAGGAATAGCCACCGATGGTTCTGTTGCTAAAGATGCCTGGTTTATCGGATATACACCCGAGTTAACTGCGGCTGTATGGATGGGTTACGATAAGACCGACAAAACGCATTATCTTAGCGTTAACTCCGCCGCCGCATCAAGAGTATTCCAAGAAATTATGTCACGGGCTTTAATTGGCCAGCCTATTGTACCTTTCCTGGTCCCGGATGAGTATAAAGGAAAGAAATCTGATAAAAAGCAGAAAGGCAATAAAGAGAAAAAAGGTAAAAAAAAGAAAAAAAATTAATGAATATTCATTTAGCTCAGTTAGCAAACATACTATAATTCCGTCGGTTCATTCACTTGCACATCCATATGCAATTCCAGTAACTGCCCTGCGTGTACAAGTCCCGCTCCAAAGCCATATAGCAGAACACGATCGCCATCTGTTACCTTACCCTCACGAATGCCAAGGTCCAAGGCAAGGGGAATCGAAGCAGCCGATGTATTCCCGAAGTTCGTTAGACTGTAGAGTGTTCGATCCATAGGATGGTTACACTTCTCACAGATGGGCTCAATGATTCTCAGATTAGCGCTATGAGGGATAAACCAATCCACATCACTCATCTGCATATTCGACTTATTCAGTAATTCCTGAATCCCCTGCGGAACTGTTCTTAGTGCCCAACGCAACACTTCCCTTCCATTCTGGACTAGGAACCCCGAATCAACTAGCTCGATATCATGTATCCTGCTAGAGAGACCTGTCCGATAAATTTGTGGTGCGCCTCTACCATCGCTCCCAAGATGATAATTAATGAAGCTGTTACACGTCTCATCCTCCTCAACCAATACCGCCCCAGCTCCATCTCCAAAGAGAATACAGGTACTCCGGTCCGTATAATCTGTGATCTTGGATAATGCATCCGCACCTATAACGAGAACCTTCCGATGTAGGCCCGAGGCGATCAATGCATGTGCCGTATGAAGGGCATACACGAATCCCGCACAAGCGGCATTCACATCGATGCAGCCTGCCGAAGGATTGATATTAAGCCGATCCTGGATTAAACAAGCAACACTTGGAAAAGCAAAGTCCGGTGTACTCGTTGCCACGATAACCATATCTACATCTTCAACGCTCTTATCATACCTATGGATAAGATTCTCAACCGCTGCTACACATAAATCGCTGGTAAATTGCTCAGATTGGCTAACTCGGCGTTCTCGAATTCCCGTTCGTTGTAGAATCCATTCATTACTCGTGTCGACCATGCCCTCCAGATCGAAGTTGGTTAATCTTCTCTCCGGCACATATGTACCGATTGAAGTTATCCTTGCACCCATATGATCCCACCCCATGTATATATAAATTAGCATCTTGTATTAGTACTTGGTACTAATTTATATTGTATCATCTTCGTCTACAGAATGGAATACACTAATAATCATTACTTATCCGGTGAGGGAGCGAGATCATGATCAAATTAGCTGCTGCAATTGTAGTTATTCAAACCCCGCTCGGGGGACCGCAGAATATCGGAATCAATGCGAGCTTGCAGGAGAAGCTCAAGGTTAAGGGAGTTATCAGAGTGAAGAGAGGGGCCATTCGTAATAGACTCAAGGTAGAACTACTATCACTTGAAGGAGATACCGGAAAGGAGCTGCGTGTTTCCCCAGCCATTGCAAAACAATTTGGTTTGTCTGATCTAGAGAAGGTTATCGTGCAATACAATCACAAGACCAACATTCTGAGAATTAGAGGATTGAATGCCAAGTAGCGTATTGATGCATTGCAGCAAAGAGTATGCTTGGTGCCTTATTCGATAGCATATGAGGAGGACTTGCGAGGAATCATATATGATGAACCGTACATTCATTAGTTAACCTACTTCTTCGGATGGTCTAGCAGAATAAGTCGTAATAGATATTCTTGATCACCCTCGCCATCCAGCGGCTGCATAGAGGATTCTCCCGTAACGGACTTTCCATTATCTACGATTGAGAATTTATAAACAGTTAATTTACTACGGAACCAATTAACCATTGTTTACCCCCTCCATATTAGCCTACTACTAGTCCATTCAGACTAATCTAACTTTCACATACATTATACGCTAATGAATAACGTCTACTCATGAACCGTTCGTCCCATTTATAGAGATTTATCTATAGGGCTTGGGTAACGACGACGGATGTTAAACCATATTCTCAGGTCTTACGATATGATCGAAATCCGCTCCACTCATCAATCCACTTCTAATCGCAGCTTCGCGTAAGGTTAAACCCTCTGTGTAAGCAAGCTTCGCGATGAGCGCAGAGCTTTCATAACCAAGGATGGGATTTAATGCTGTAACTAGCATCAATGATTGATCTAAGTGCTTGCGAATCGTCTCCTCATTCGCTTCTATGCCCATCACACAATGCTTATTGAAGGACACAATCACATCTGAGAGCAATTGTACAGACTGCAGAAAATTATATATGATCACGGGCTTAAATACATTTAATTCAAAATTTCCTTGACTTGCCGCAAACCCAATAGTCGCATCATTGCCCATCACTTGGCAGGCAACCATGGTCACAGCCTCACATTGTGTCGGATTTACCTTGCCCGGCATAATTGAGCTGCCCGGTTCATTCTCGGGGATTTGTAATTCACCCAAGCCAGAGCGTGGTCCACTGGCAAGCCAGCGTATATCATTAGCGATCTTCATCATATCAGCGGCCAGTGCTTTTAGTGCACCATGCACATATACAAGCTCATCATGGCTCGTTAATGCATGGAATTTATTGCGTGCTGATGTAAATTTCGTACCCACCAGCTCACTTAATTGCTCCGCTACAAGCTCACCAAATTGGGGCGGTGCATTCAAGCCGGTACCGACTGCAGTCCCACCAATCGCCAACTCTCTTAGGCTATTCAGGCTATGGCCGATCATATCCGAGGTTTTCTCCAGCATATGAAGCCAACCACTTACCTCTTGACCCAAGGTTAGGGGAGTTGCATCCTGAAGATGAGTACGCCCAATCTTTATAATGTGCTCGAATTGCTTCACTTTACTAGACATTGTAAGTTTCAGCTGCTCTAGGGCAGGCAATAGCTGCTGTTCTAATGCAATAATCGCTGCCACATGCATCGCTGTGGGAAACGTATCATTAGAGCTCTGGGATCGATTGACATCATCATTCGGGTGAATACGAGCTTCTATCCCCTCCTTGACCAGTAACCCATTCGCTATATGGGCTATTACTTCATTCACATTCATATTTGTCTGCGTACCGCTCCCGGTTTGCCATACAACAAGCGGAAACTGATCATTATGTTGACCTGTCAGGATTTCATCAGCAGCCTTTATAATCGCCTCAGCTTTAACGTTATTCAATTTACCTAAGTCCAGATTGCTCTGCGCGGCTGATTTCTTCAGCATTACGAGTGCTCGTATGAGCTCAGCTGGCATTAATTCTAATCCAATTTCAAAGTGTTCAAGGCTTCGTTGCGTTTGGGCACCCCATAATTTATCTGCTTCAACACGAACTTGACCCATTGTATCCTGCTCTATTCGATATTCCATCTTTACACCGCCAATTTCATAAATTTGTAGATTTCTGAAAAGGTACACCCATTATATCCCAGCTAATTCTCATTGTCGATTCGGCACCCCTATTATAACCATTACATAAAAGTATATAATTACATGATTATTTACAGAATTATTGTGTTTTTCATAATTTTGTTAATTGAAAATCAACGATTACGTCAAATTTCAACATTTTTTTGTAAAATGTGACAAAACCCGAACAACTCATGATAAAGTAGAGTTCTGAATAATCTCCAATTATTAGGACTTATTGACATTGATATTGTTAACTGGAATGAAGGAGATATACCATGAGAAGCATAATGATAACCATGATGATTGCGATGACAGCCGTACTAATTGGGGTGAACTTTGTTTATTACTACACAACAAGAAACACCTTAATTCATAATCAGGAGCACTATATATCAGGGGTGCTTAAGCAAGTAGGCTCATCTATAGAGAACATAAAGGCTGGCGAGAAGTTTTATGAGGTCATGCTGTCCGAGAAGTTACGTATGGCCTCCATTGCAGCGCAGTATGCACTGCCCCATGATGCTGAGGACGTAACCAATGAGCAATTAATAGAAATTAGAGATAAATTAGGCATTGAGGGCATAACCCTCTTTACATATATAGATGGGCAGGTCACAGGCTACAAATCCAGTGATCCCGAGGAAATTGGTTTAAAGACGATAACCTGGAGTAACGGACTGTGGCACATCATGTTTGATCAATTGTTGCAAGAGCATGAGGTTCAATTGGTAGAGCACTTCGGTGAGAAGCTGAAGAACTATTGGGGTGGACCAATTGACACCTCTTATTCTATGCCTGAGAAAATTAGTAAATGGGGATATTACAATGACGGAACGACCGACTATTTGATTGATCCTTACGTTTCTGACTCATCGTTTATTGATTTTCAAAATTCGGCAGGTGTGAATCGTTCGATTGAGGCAATAATCAAGGAAAATCCATACATCACTCAGATTTCTGTGCTCAATGAGAATGTCCTAAAGGAAGGCGAAGAAATCATTCGCAAGGGCACGGTATGGCTTTCAGATAAACTAGTTACATATGGAGCATACAGCCTTCAGTCATCATCAGATAAGGATTATGTTCATGAGGCACTGGATAAGAACGAGACGATTTATAAAATCGTTCAGATTAACGATAAGAAGTACTTAAACTCGTATGCACCCATTTCTTTCAAAAACTATATTAATGATAATCTAGTTGTTATCATATCCTCGGACTATGCGAAGATTCAATCCTCATTGAATGAACAGATTATACGAATTGCAATGGTCAGCATTCTATGTCTATTCATCGGATTTATAACCCTATTACTGATCACACGATTCATTCGTAGGCAAGGCAGGGTTGTTATGGACGTTCAGGATGTTTACAGCGAGAACCTAGACAGCTTATTTAACACCATGAAGGAATATCGACATGACTTCAATAATCATCTATTCATGCTATCAGGACTTGCATCGATGAAGAAGTATGATGAACTTAGTGAATACATAAGGGCATTAACTAAATCCCAATCAGTTATAACTGATATTATCAATGTCAATATCCCCGCCTTTTGCGGACTACTTCAAGCCAAAACTGCGTATGCATCCGAGAAGGGAATCGATCTTATATACCGCTTCGAAGGATTCGAAGGCGTTACTATTAGTATGATGAAGGTTACAGATTTGGTACGTATAATGGGTAATATCATTGACAATGCGTTCCACGCGGTTGAAGGTAGGGATTCTCTTGATAAACAAGTTCAGTTATTTGCTCATGTAACTAAAGGACATCTCTCCATAATGATCCGTAATAATGGCATCCCCATCCCTAAGGAGAACTTAGCAAGAATCTTTGAACATGGCTTTACAACCCGAAGAAACCAGTTGGGAAGTGGCATCGGGCTAGCTGTGTGTAAGAAGGTTGTCAAGAAGTATAAAGGGGATTTGCAGGTGAAGAGTGATCCGGATTGGACCGAATTTACTATTCAGCTTCCGCTTACTGGGAGCGAAAGTTAATATGTCTTAACTGCTCAGCACACTACGATTTCCTTCACTCTATCTCTTTCATGACGATCTTCACCTTGTTAAATGTCATACACATAAACCTTTGTCCGGTAGAGATCCTTACAGGTAATTACACGCGCCGGCTCCCAACCGGGAAGCGCGAAGCAGATGCTAATGATTCTCGTGCTACCCGTAGTAAGTCGATTGCATACCATCCTACCCAACTGATCCATTGCTCCAGGATATAAGTAACAGACTATAATATCTGCCTCTGCATAGGAGTAGGTGTAAAGATTCTCATTGCAGAAGGTTATGCTGTTCAATGAAGCACCCTTCATAGCAGCCATGAGTCGCCAATAAAACCGGGAGAGCCACAGTGGAATTAGCGAATTCTCAATACCAATTATCTTCCAGCCTGGACAATGCTGTGCGAGATGCACAGCAAGCGTCCCAAATCCTGAGCCAGCATCAACGAGCGTTCCAGTACTAGATATCCGATCCACTTCATTAGCTACCACATGACGAGCCTGAGCGGATGCTGGCATTGGCGAGATCCCATTCCGCCAGCTTACATAGACGATAGAGATCATGGCCAGCAGTAAAATTGCCACTATCGTGATAGATAGGATCGGATAGAGTACGTTTATTAGGTTGATCATAAAGTTCATCTAGAGTGAATCCCTTCGGTTAATGCTGCTTACCTAAACAAGTTTAAATCCTAGCATCTCTCAACACTTTCATCATCATCTCGGAATTCGGATAATTCATCATCTTATATTGCTCTGCAACTTGCTCAACATCGTACGCTACTCGTTCAATAGAGGTCCTAATCATACCCTCTTGGATCTCTACTGTAGCATAAGATGCCATGGCCAGACCGTCGAAGGGTAAGCCAACACTACCTGTGTTCATGACGATCTTACCATTGATATACCTTATATAGGACCTATGTATGTGCCCATAGATATAAATCTGCGACTCAGACTCAGCAGAAGACATTAGTTTCGCTTGAATCATATCCTCTTCAGCATGTGGTGGAACAACTTCAAATAAGCTATCTGGTGTAGCATGGAATACGTTTATGGCTATGTCCATAAACACAAAGTCAAGCTTGGTAGGTAAATTGCTCAGATAGTCCACATCGGATTGTTCCAATCTCGATAAGGTCCAATCTCTCTCCCGATTCATCATATCAATAGCTTTATCCGGTACTTCTCCTTGCTGCACGCCGCGTACAACCCATTCGTCAGCATTTCCTTTAATCACGTCTGTATCAAGTGAGCGGATCAGTTCAATTGACCGCTTGGGTTCGGGACCACGATAACAGAGATCCCCTAATACGACGATCTTATCAACGGATTTCTTCTTGATATCCACTAGAACGCTATCGAGTGCAATTGCATTGCCATGAATATCAGATATAAAAGCGATCTTCATCGATTCTAGCCTCCATCACTCTTCTTTAATTTAACCCGCCCAGAATCGGGTGTGGTACATAAGGCTCTTCCAATCTCGCTACCTCGTCCTGAGTCAGCTTTACCGACACCGCAGCAACCGCGTCCTCCAAGTGATGCGATTGGGTCGCACCTACGATCGGTGCAGCTACCGGCTCCTTCTGCAGCACCCATGCAAGGGCAACCTGCGCACGGGGGATACCTCGCTCAGCGGCGACTTCTGCAACTCTCTCCACCACTTTACGATCTGTGTCAGCGGTTTTCATATACAACGTTCTGCCGAATTCATCCATCTCCGAACGAATACTCTGCTCTTCCCAATCTCGCGTTAAACGACCGCGTGCAAGCGGACTCCAAGGAATGACTCCGATGCCATCCGCTTTACATAGAGGCAGCATCTCCCGTTCCTCCTCCCGATACAGTAGATTCAAGTAATTCTGCATCGATACGAACCGAGTCCAGCCATTACGTTCGGCCGTATACTGCGCCTTCAGAAACTGCCAAGCATACATCGAGGAAGCACCAATATAGCGGACCTTACCGCTCTTAACTACATCATGCAGCGCTTCCATCGTTTCTTCGATGGGTGTTTCATTGTCCCACCTATGGATTTGATAGAGATCAACATAATCGGTACCAAGTCGTTGTAAGCTGTTATCGATCTCACTCATAATTGCCTTACGCGATAAACCCGCACCATTCGGTCCCGGCCGCATACGACCATGCACCTTCGTTGCGATTACGACCTCATCGCGATGTGCGTATTCCTTCAGGGCTCGACCAACAATCTCCTCACTGCTCCCAGCAGAGTATACGTTAGCTGTGTCAAAGAAATTTATACCTAGCTCTAATGCCCGCTTAATAAAGGGCCTGCTCACTTCTTCATTTAACGTCCACGGATGTCCCCCACGTTTGGGATCACCATAGCTCATACAGCCTAAACATAGCCGAGAAACACTCAGTCCGGTGCGACCTAGGTTAACATATTCCATATTTACACACTCCTCTGCATTATTGGCATCACTATAGAAGCTACTTATAAGTTTATCATAACGTTCTGTCTGTATCTAACTATCGCGCATCAATTTGACGCGTTATAATGGAGGTGATAAGATTTGACGAGTCCTGCGGTGTAGAGTGACAGGGAGGAGTTTTAAATGCACAACAAGAAAAACTGGTTTCATCGAACATTACTATCCTACCTTCCGATTTTCTTCATTATTACTTCCATATTATTCTTGCTTTTTTTCCTAGCCTTCAGTGAATATATCAAAACATCAACGATTAAAGCTAATCAATCCTTCAATGTACAAGTAACTCAATCCGTTGAAAATTTACTGAAACCGATAGATAAATTAATCATTAAAGAAATCATGGTGGATGATAATATTAATGAGTTTTTCGTTGAACAGAACAGCTCGTATAATATTTACCAAACCTACCGCACCTTGAACAATATGATATCAACTTATCCTATTATTGATTCTATGTATTTGTACAGACAGTCCGACCAAATGGTTTTAACCAATAATATGTATACTAATGCTAATCAATTTGTGGATCGAGATTTTATACTGACTCAACTTGAGACGCAGAAGATTGTATCATGGACAGGGAAAAGGGTATACAAGGACCCTAACACACTCTCCTCTCACGAAGTCGTCTCATTGGTGAGAAGGGTTCCCATCATAACTGGTGAGCAGGGTTTATTCATCGTGAACATTCGTACGGAATCGATTCGTCAATTTACTAGAAGCATGTCAAACTTAAAAATCAACTATGTCGATTTTGTAGATGCTGATGAGCAATTGATATTGAGCACAGAAGATGGAAGCGTTAATAGCACTCCTGTTAAACACCTAACTCATTCTCACTCTAGTTATCTAGACTGGGATGTCAAAAGTGGGATTAAGCAGAAGTATGCATTCGATTTCTTCTCCTCCTTTCCATATATCTGGGTGGGCTTGGGGCTAATCTCCATAATTGCGGGCTCATTATTTATCGTTTATATAACCAAGCGAAATTACAAACCGATTGAATCCATTGTTGGCCACATTAATGAAATCTTCGTCAATAAGAATAATATGATAGAGCGAGACAATCTGGATGAAATGCATGTTATCTCAACGGCCATTAATAGCTTACAGGAACGTTCTACCGAATTAGAGAGCCGATTCGAAGAGGATCGAGTAAGCATGAGACGCCATTACTTTATTGAATTGCTTGAAGGCACTCGGCAGACACAAGCATCAGAGTGGAAATCTGACTTGGAGCGACTTGCATTAAGTTATAGCTTTAACCGCGCTTGTGTTGCTGTTCTAGAAATTGATAAGTACCTGGATTTCTGCAGCCATTATTCAGAGCGTGATCAATTTCTCTTAAAATTCGTGCTACGAAGTGTTGTCAACGAGACTGCCCAAGAGCATAAATTGCAGGTGTGGAATGAATATACGACCGGATCTCGCCTCGGCATTATTTTCTTCACAGACTCGGATCAGACCAATCAGAAGGATGTAGAGGAACTCATTGAGGTCGTATGCAATAAAGTCATTGATTGGATTGTTACCTATTTGAAGTTTACAGCTACTATTGGTATTGGTGAGTTCTCTGATCATATTGGCGATCTTCCGCTATTGTATGAAGATGCGATGGAAGCATTGAAATATAAGACGGTTATGGGCAACAGCCGTGTGATTCATAGCTCGGATATGCCTTCAAAACCAAAGCCGGACATCTTTCAGCATATTCAACTAATACGTTCTATGGTACAACGCTATAAGCATGGGGAGTCGGATTGGGAAACTCACTATCTAGAGTTATTCCACCATATGAGAATTGGAATTTCCTCACACGAGGATGTGAAGAATATTCTCCATTACTTAGTCTACTATCTGGATAGAGAAATTATGGAGCTCTCTGATCCGATACAGAACTACTGGAAGCCAGAATGCATGATCGCATTAAACGACTTATTGCAGCAATTTGATACATTAGAAGAGTTTATTGAGCAATCTAAACAGGTACTGCGCGCTGGCTATGCGGAAATAAGTAAGCTCAGGGAAGAGGGCAGTAATCATCAATTAATTCATAATGTAAAAGAATACGTCAAAGAGCATTATGCAGACCCGGATCTGTCGCTTAATCACCTCAGTGACAAATTCAATCTCAGCACACGATATCTAAGCAAGCTGTTCAAGGAAGAGTTTGGCGAGAAGTTCGTTGACTATCTGGTCAGTGTGCGTCTAGAGAAGGCCAAGCAATTATTAACTGAAACGAAGGATTCCATACAGGACATTGCAATTAAGGTCGGATATAACCACGCCTTCTCCTTTATACGAATGTTTAAGAACAATGAGGGAATCACTCCAGGCGATTATCGCAAATAAAGAACGATGACCCCCTCGGTCCGCCTTGGAAACTTTTTTGGGGGTGTGGGTATAACCCCTTCTTGAGTGGCTAATTCAGATCAAATGATCATCTTCAGCTATTTAGCCACTTTTGGGGTGGTTATATGACCCGTTTCGCTGCACTTCCGCTGAATACACGCATATAACCACTCCATATAACGTTATTCTAGATTACATGGCAAGTCTCTCAGGATTAACCACTCGATATAACGTTAGATCATCAACAAGCATATACTCAGATCAGATACATTTCATTTACTAAGATGCGTCTGAATATATTTAAGAATAAGCTTATAAGTTCTAATTTCGTTAAGAAAACCCATCAGAGCCAATGATCACTCTGATGGGTTTTCTTATTTAGCGTTTTATTTAGCGTTACTTTGTTGAGCTGTACCAATCATTAGCTTCCTTTGTTAAGATCTCTCCGCCGTCCTTGTACCATCTAGCGACTGTATCATCGAATGTGCTGTCGATGTCGATGTCACCTGCAATCGTCTTGATCACATATTCCTTAACTCTAGTATCTAACAATTCCGTATACTTGCCTTGTGAAGGTAGTACAACCTTCAATAGATCCTCATAGAACGGATAATCTCGAATAACATCCCCAGTCAGCTTATAGCGTTGCTCCGTTTGTGGTCCCCAGATCGCCATAAATTCGGGATTGGTCCAGTTCATAATGTTGGTTATCCAATTTACACCTAATTTCTTAAACTGTGGATGGAACAACTCATGCTTAGACCAATCTGCATTTAATGCATTCTCACCTTGATCATTCTTCACCCACATTAATCCTTCAGGGCCGTAGGATTGAGCTAGGTAAGAATCGAAATCCGAGTGCTGATGCTCCATAATCTTCAACAGCTTCTCAAACTTATCCTGCTCTTCCTCTAGATGCTTGCCGAACACAACCACAGAATTTGAATATCCTTCCCGCTGATATCCACTCTCTCCAGCTGGTCCTGTAATAGGTGGCATTGTAATGTAGATCGGACCAGGTGCACTGTCATCAAAGTCAGTGAAAACCCCAGTTGAATATAGCTTCGTCTTATCATCCTTGTTTGCCTCAAACCATGCTTGCCACTCTGGTTGATTGGCTACCCAGCGAAAGCTAATATGTCCGTCATTGTCCCATTGAACATCGTCGAAATTTAGACTATCCACATAACCAAGCTTGCCTTGGGCAAATTTAGTTGCAATATCTACTGCATCACTGCTTCTTCCCTTATCCATAATAAACTCTGGGTCAATAAGGCCTAGCTCATACCACTTATTCAACAATTTAAGTGCGTCCTTGGTTTCTGGAGCAGTTAAGCCAAACTGCAGCTTGCCATCTCGTTCAACCCAGTTAAATGGATTCGTTCCGAAGGCTCCGAATATGGATTGGAACCAATGCTTTCCTGCATAATCGCTTGGATTGGATATCGCGTAAGTATCCTTGGCACCATTCTTATCGGGATCATCATTTCTGAATTTGATGAAAGCTTCTTCAAGCTCTTGAATAGTTGAAGGAACTTTCGTAATCCCTACATTCTCCAACCAATCTGCTCGAATGTTACCCGCACGCGGGATACCACCATTGAGATTGAAGCGCGCAAGACCCATGTTCTTACCATTGACTCTTGTAATCGAAAGAAGCTGTGGATCATACTCCTGCAGCATCGCATAATAATTGGGCATATGCTCCTCTATCATCGCAACCGAGAGCTCTGCAAGCAGACCCTGCTTGCTATAGTCAGATACATCAGGAAGTGAAACCTGCACAATATCTGGTGTAGTTCCTGTTGCATACATAAGATTCAATTGCTCCTTGCGGTTCGACTCATCAATATCAACAAATTTCAGCTTTACATTATACTTCTTCTCGAAGTACCTCTGACCATATGTCCCCTCTTCAAGCGGCGTAGGTCCAAGCTGAATTGTATATTCAAACTCAGGAGAATTCTTAAAGTAATCTGGGGTTACTACCGCTGCTAGATCATCCTCAATAATTTGATTGCCTGCTGCTGCGGATAATGGGTCTGCATTCGTAGCTTCTGTTTTATTATCGCTTGGAGCAGGTGCAGCACCGTTAGCATTCGCATTACTGTTTGCTGGATCATTAGAACAGCCAGCTAACGCAGTGATGGTAACCATACATATGATCATAATCAGTACAAAAACCGATTTTCTCGTAATTTTTAGCATCTAATAACCTCCATGGATTAAAGTTAAAGTCATTCCACACTTATGATATACTACGGTAAGAGTTCCTTATCTGCAAGATTGGTTGAATGCCCCACATTCCCTAATTGCATATTATAAGGAGCTCTTCTTCTGCATAGATACAGGTGTCTTCCAATCCTGTGCTGCTGAGCTTTTCTCCCACTCCTCCAAATTCATTAGTCCTAAACCCATTCCGAAGCCAGGCTCACTATCATACGTGTTAAGCATGAAAGCTAACCACTTGCCATCGGGGCTGACGTTAGAGTTACTTGAGCGCCAAGGCGGGGTATCAATCATTCTTGTCATACGAACACGCTCCCCAGAGCCATCCAGCTTCAATTTCCATAGATCAATCGGTGGGAAGAAGTTTGCATGATCACAGGAGGACTCTAGACAGATGTATTCCCCACCTGGAAAGATGCCCTCACATTCATTGTGGGTCGTGGGCTCGTCGATGTAAGTGCGAACCTCCAATGTATCCACATGAACACCCTTTACTGTACATTTCCACTCATCTGGATGGGACTTGAAGTAATGCAAGTATTCGGCCATGATGACCTCCGTATCCTGAAAGCGGAAATCCTGTGGCTCAGGCCGGTAGCCGCCATTCGCACGATATATGACCTTATCTGCACCTAAGCTTGGTCCATTCTCGTCGTATTCAATCTCGGTAACATGAACCTCCCATATGTCCGTTCCACCAAGCTCTGGATGCGTACGACTACTAATCGAGTAGCTGATGCGATTCGCTATTGCTGAAACTGCACAGCCCTCATAAATTTTGCAGCCTAGCGGTTTAGGCGGATACTTCGCATCCTTGTCCATAATCCACAGCTCGGAATCTCCATGTCGACTAATATCACGATTCTTAAACTCCTTAGGTCCAATAAGTAGATAATCTCCGTTTGGCAGGAAGAGAACTCGTAGGAAAGAGTGATGCTCCCCCAAATCCTTGGTTAGATTTCGGACCTTACGTGTTGCTAAATCAATTTCCCCAATATCTCCATAGTTGCTCATGACAAAGGCAATTCGTTTGCCATCTGGAGACCAGTAGGGTCTCTCACCATAATCCAGTAGCTGCTCATGAAACTCCGGTGGGTTAATAAGTGGATTCGGCCCAGCATCCTTGTTAATTTCATTCCGATTCATTTGTGTGATAGCAAGCGCCTCCCTTTTTGTATAATGCCTGACAGCTAATCCCGTCTCATCCTCTACATCTATCCACACATCACCCCCTTAAATCGATCATCCCTTAACCGCTCCCATAACAACACCCTTGACGAAGAAACGTTGAATGAAGGGATATACAGTCAATATAGGAATCATTGTGAGAAGAATCGCTGCCGCTTTCATGCTTTCAGGTGAAGGCATACTCTTCTTATCAATGGAGTCCATAGCATCACTCATTAATAGTGCGCTCTGCTCAATGACCAGTTTGCGAATATGAACTTGAATGACTTGCTTATCCGCAGATTGGATATAAATCATGGAATCAAACCATGAGTTCCAATGGTTCACACCTACCCACAAGCTGATTGTAGCAATTGCTGGAGCTGCCAGAGGAATCATAATGTAGATGAATATCTTAACATCGCTTGCCCCATCCATCTTAGCTGACTCCTCGAGGCTATCAGGTACTGTCATAAAGAAGTTTCGCAATATTAGCATGAAGAATGTATTGTACAGGAACGGAGGAGCTAATATGTAAACCAATGGATTATCTAAGAGCCCCAAGCTCTTAATAAGCAAGTAAGTTGGGATAAGTCCACCTGTGAAGAACATCGTGAAGACGAAGAACATCGTAATCGAATTCTTGAATGGAATCTTCTTGGAAAGCGCATAACCTGCAAGCGACATGAGCAATACGGCTAAGAAGGTTCCTACCACTGTGCGCAATATCGTATATGAGTAACCGGTGTATATAAAGGATTGCTTCATAAAGCCTGTATAAGCGTTTAGCGTAAAACCTTCTGGCCATAGCCATACATTCCCACCAGCTTGAGCCAAGCCTTCACGAGTACTAACAGATAGGAACAGCAAGTATATGATTGGATACATTACTGAGACAGCTAACAGTGCCAAGAAGAGATAATTTACATAATCAAAAATCTGCATACGATTTTTCTGTCCAACTGCTGACATCACACTTCCCCCTTACCAGAATCCAGTTTGTCCGAAACGGTTTGCCAATTTATTCGCTGCCAATACCAATGCTAAGCCAATTACACTCTTGAACACGCCTACTGCCGTTGAGAAGCTATAATTCATCTGTATTAGGCCAACTCGGTACACGTAGGTGTCCAGAATATCACTCACCTCATACACCCTAGGGTTATATAGGTTGAATATTTGGTCAAAGCCGCTATTCATAATGTAGCCAACGTTAAATATCATCATGATAATGATCACGTTCATAATAGAAGGGAGCGTTATGCTCCATATTTTGCGAAATCTCCCTGCGCCGTCCATTGTAGCTGCTTCATACATCTGTGGATCAATACCAGCAATAGCGGCCAAATAAATAATGGAGCCCCAGCCGCAGCTTTGCCAGATGTCCGATAAGACCAGAATAGGAACAAACCACTTTTCCTCCGCCAGGAAGTATATGGGATCTCCTCCGAGCAGCATGATAATTTTGTTGACCAATCCACTTGAGGGTGACAATAGCTCCACCATAACACTGCCAATAATGACCCACGATAAGAAATGAGGGATATATGTAACGCTTTGTACGAACTTCTTGAATTTATCATGGAATATTTCATTTAATGCAAGTGCTAGAACAATTCCTGATGTATACACGAATAGCAGCTTCAGCCCACTGATAACGAGTGTGTTTCTGAGGACCCTTGTAAATTCAGGAGAGTTCCACATCGCTTCGAAATGCTCGAAGCCTACCCATGGACTACCTAATATTCCTTTGATAATGGAGAAGTCCTTAAAGGCAATCGTTATACCATACATGGGGATATAATAGAACACGATATACCACACAATCGCAGGCAGTAAGAACATATACAAATATTTATGCTTTAGACATTCCTTAAATAAAACGTGATTTCTAGTCCGAACGATCATCGAGCTGCTCTCTCTATTGATTTTCATTCGCTTCTCTCCTTGTGGGCTTAAGTTGTGATATGTGCGAGCTACTTAAACATAAATGAAGATGATCGTTCTGGGCAACAAACATGTTTCCACACGTGCACCATATGTATCAAACAGCGTCCTCTTGCTATAAATCGAAACCGAACAATCACATTTCTCTAATACACATCATTGAATTCATACACAATTTCGCCTATTTCTCTAACACCATTGACAACGCATAAATCGTTCTTCTATCATAAAATTATTGATCGATATACATAAATATAAATCGATTAATAAAAATACATAATAACGGAGGCGCACAATGGCGAATCAATTGAAGGCTAGAATGACCGTTGACAAGGAATATAGCATTGCCCAGGTAGACCCCCGAATTTACGGATCATTTATTGAGCATCTCGGCAGAGCTGTCTATGGAGGTATATACGAATCTACGCATCCATCCGCCGATGAGCTAGGATTCCGTCAAGATGTGATCGAGCTTGTCAAGGAGCTTCAGGTTCCTGTTGTTAGATATCCAGGCGGGAATATGGTGTCTTGTTACAATTGGGAGGACGGAGTTGGTCCGCGAGAGAACCGCCCACGTCGTCTCGACCTTGCATGGAGATCGATGGAATCGAATGAGGTTGGCACCAATGAATTTATGACATGGGCTAAGAAAGCTAATGCTGAGGTGATGATGGCGGTAAATCTGGGCACTCGTGGAATTGATGCTGCTCGTAATCTGCTTGAGTACTGTAATCATCCAGAAGGGTCCTACTGGAGTGATTTGCGTATACAGCATGGCTACAAGGATCCTCATAAGATCAAGATGTGGTGCTTGGGTAATGAGATGGATGGACCTTGGCAGATTGGTCACAAGACAGCAGAGGAATATGGGAGACTGGCGGTAGAGACAGCGAAAGCAATGAGAATTGTCGACCCCGGCATTGAATTGATTGCTTGTGGCAGCTCGAATTCCAAGATGCCTACATTCCCTCAATGGGAGGCTACTACACTAGAGCATACCTATGATGCGGTAGACTATATTTCATTGCACCAATACTATGATAACTACGAGGATAACTCTGCAAATTTTCTAGCCAAATCCTTGGATATGGATAACTTTATTCACACGATCGTCTCCACCTGTGATTATATTAAATCGAAGAATCGAAGCAAGAAGAAGATCAACTTATGCTTCGATGAATGGAACGTCTGGTATCATTCCAAGGAACAGGATAAGCAGTGGATCCGACGTGAGCCATGGCAGACAGCACCACCCATTCTAGAGGATCATTATAATCATGAGGATGCTCTGCTCGTCGGCTGTATTCTTATTACACTCCTGAAGCACGCCGACAGGGTGAAGGTCGCTTGCATCGCTCAGCTTGTTAATGTCATCGCTCCGATCATGACAGAGAATAATGGACGAGCTTGGAAGCAGACGATCTTCTACCCTTATCTGCATACATCCATCTACGGAAGAGGTATTGTCCTTAAACCGATCGTCTCCTCACCGAAGTATGACAGCATCGATTATACCGATGTGCCTTATCTCGAGACTGCTGTTGTATGGAATGAAGATACGGATGAGTTGACTATCTTTGCGGTAAATCGCCACTTGCAGGAAAAACTCCCATTAGAATGCGATCTTCGCCACTTCACAGGCTATCGCCTCGTCGAGCATATTGTCATGCAGAACGACGATCTCAAGGCCGCTAATACGGCTGACGTCGAGAATGTGAAGCCTGTTTCTTATACTAATTCCCAGTTCCGTGATGGCGTCCTTGTTACCGAGCTAGCTCATCAATCATGGAATGTGATTCGTTTAGCAGGATGTAATGGACGATAGCAGATACCTCCTAGGTTGTGTAAAGCATTACGAGTTATTATTGCTTCCGAGCTGAAGGTTAGTGGGGTTCACTTCGCCGCTATATTCCGTGTAAATCTTGCGGGGAAATCGGATTTAACTAATGAGGCGGGGCGCAAATGTATTTCATACATTTAATGATTCGAGCCATTAAGTATTAAGGAAGCACAACTGCAGTTTGTACATCTATTTCACGGGATCTTAGAGGTAAAGGCTGAATTCCGCTCGATTAGATGTACTTTCTGCAGTTAATTATCTTGAATTCGATGTCAAGTCAGTAAATAGTTGTATGGAATACAGTTCGTGTATACGACTCCCTACATCGAATGCATCGCACTATAGGTTTGGGGCATTCAATGCAGTCTCAATGCTCTGTAGGTCAAATTTATATTGCTCCTCTAGGTTCCACGGGTGGTACCAATTACGCCCAATCATATATGTCACGATGCTCTCGTGCATGTCAATCGCTTCGTCTAATTGCCTGATGAGCACCGCCTTAATCTCAGGTGTACCCGCTTCGGTTGCCGCCATCGCATAGTTCCTCACACCGCTCTTAGCCACATTCAGAAAATCCATCGCGATGACCTGATCCGTTATCGTATGCATGCCTGTCAAATGCTCTATAATTGTATTCATGCTCGCATCATCTCCTAATGGGTCGCTTTCGTTAGAATTGCACCTAGCTCCTGCAGCTGGCGTGTTGATATATCAACATCCCGTTGCATGATAGCCTTCAGTCCAGGGTCTGAGACTAGTGCCTTCATCGTTTTGGATTTGATCATACAAACAGCCTTGAACGCCGCAATTTCATGCACCTCCAATGTTTCGTGCAGGGCATAAACCATAGTATATACCTCCATTCTCACATCATTATCGAATTATGGCTTGAGCACTACCTTAATACAATTATCCTGTCTCGTATCGAATATATCGTAACCATACTTGGCCTCACTCAGTGGAATCACATGTGTAATGACATCGCTTGGATCAACCTTGCCTGTATCGATGAGCTCGTACATATACGGCATATAGTGGATAACCGGCGCCTGGCCAGTGCGAATATTGATGTTGCGCTCGAAGATATCACCGAATGGGAATGCATTATATCGTCCACCATATACACCAGTTACCTGAATCGTCCCGCCCTTGCGAACAGCTTGTGCAGCAATGACCAAACCACCCATTGCGCCACCATGCAGCTTAAGTCCTGCTGCCACGGATTCGAGTGGAGACATCTTACCACTCATCCCAGTGCAGTCGATGACAATGTCGGCTCCACCCTTAGTCATCTCCTTCAGATGATTGCCGATATTCTCCTCTGATTCTACATTGATGGTTTCCACGTTGTTCGTCCTTCTCGCATGCTCTAAACGGTAATCCAGATAGTCAACAGCGATTACCCGCTTCGCACCCTTGAACCAAGCAAACTTCTGAGTCAATAAACCAACAGGCCCACAGCCGATCACTATGACTGTATCTCCTTGCTTCATACCGGAATTATCAACACTCCAGAATGCAGTTGGCATGATATCGGAGATTAAACATAATGTCTCGTCAGGCTGTTCACTATTCTCTGGAACCTTGTAATGCGTAAAATTTGCATAAGGGACTCGTAGATACTCTGCTTGTCCACCCGGATGCCCTCCTGTAGTCCCGGAATACCCGAAAAAACCGCCCATATCTCCATACTCATTGGAATTGTCACATTGACTTTCCAACTGATTGTTACAGTAGAAGCACTCACCACACGCAATATTGAATGGGATGATCACACGGTCGCCCTTCTTCAAATTCGTAACACCAGATCCGATTTCTTCGACAACACCCATCGGCTCATGCCCGATGACATAATCCTCTTGCAAATTCGGAATCATCCCATGGAGGAGGTGCAGATCTGAGCCGCAAATCGCTGTAGTTGTCAGTCTGATGATAGCATCATCCGCCTTCTGAATACTCGGGTCAGGAACCTCTTTGACCTCCACGTTCTTAATCCCTTGATACGTCACAGCCTTCATGCCTTGTTTCCTCCAATGTGCTTGTCTGGCGTACGATCGAACATTCCTTTACGTGTTGTATCATCCGAGAATAGCTTTAGCTTTGCAATTTCTAGCATCTTACCTGCTGACAGCTGGTCCAGCTGGTACTGTTCTTTAAGCTCGTGAGGATGGAACCACTTCTTACGAACCATAAGATCGGTAATTTCCTGATGTAGCGCGATGCCCTGATGCAGCTGAGTACGCAGAAGAACTCTTAGATCTGGAGAGATGGCCTCTGTTAGAGCGATCGCTGTATTCCGAACCCCCTCCTTAGCACGCATTAGAAATTCCACTGCGAACGTCATATCTGCCATCTCAGGCATATTAATCGCATTAGCAGGATCAACATAATCCATCTTAATATGATCTTTCTGATCTATTGACATAACCTACTCTCCTTAATTCAAGATTGGTGTAGGACGGAATTCTGGGACCGGTGCATGGAATGGAGCTCTAGAGTAAATTGCTTGTAAATGGTTAATGTCTAGAATAGTTTGCTGCACATCCTTCTCCAGCATGTCCTTCAATTCCTGATCAAAAACCAGTCCTTGCATAAACTTAGACTTCGTTAAACATAACGTCTTAAAGTTAAGGATCTCATGTAAATCAATTGACTCATGAGCTGCTAACGTATGCTGTCCTGTTACCATACATAAACCTCCCTTTCTAACATTACCTCATTGTTTATTCATGCTCGCTGAGCTATTAATGGTATGTTCTCCTTGATAATCAGACTTATTCATATCAGGAGCTGGAGAATGTCCGTTGATTGAAGGATAGACACTTAGTAGCGAGACTTAACAGCTGGAATAGAGAAATAGAGGATAATATCGACAATATCTATACGCAATTAAAAAAATCAGTAGGCGTGGAGCAGGCAGTCCTATTCACACTACAATTGGAAGTTCATAACGATGCATTCCAAGAATACGCCATTGCTATACAATCTGATGTAATAGCTGATAAGACACAAGCTCGTAGAGATTTGATAAAAATTCAAGAAGAGCTCTTTCAATTTTTTGAGGAGTGGAATCTTGTCATTGACCAGAGTAACGTCCACCTCGTTTTGGAGGCTGTTACTGAACAATTGACCAAGTCCATGGATCAATATGCACTAGGTCAATATACGGAAGCTTATAGAACCATTAGTCAGGCTTATCGTCAGGCTAGTCTGTTTGGAGAGCAGCTTGCAGATGCATTAGCAGCCAAACACAATGAACAATACACTGGCGATGTCTATACTTCAGCTTCGGATTATCGTTTACGAATGGCAAGAGAATTTGGAGAACATGCATTCTTCGTTAACGTTGCAATGACCAACAAGTTAAGAGAGACGCTTGCTGAAGACAAGTTCACAGCAGCTCAGCTTGTTCTGCAAGATAATTCGAATGACTTGGCCGATACACTAGCTTATGCTTACGGTATTGATCAAGCCGCCCAATGGGAACGATTATGGGAAACCCATATCACGTACATGGTTGATTATGCCAAAGCATTGAATACAGATGATACGTCAGCCGTATCACAGGCATACGACGATTTCAGAGTAGCTCATGAAGAAATCGCTCAATTTTTAAGGAACTTAAATTCTGGATTGAATGTGGAGTTATTCCTTGATTTACAAACGAGTCATGCCTACAAAACCGCACTGGCCGCTAGTTATTTCTCCACCAATAAATATGCCGAGGGCTATGATTCCTTAAGAGAAGCATACGTCAATGCGTTTGAAACAGGGTTCTCAACAGCTAAGGCTACCACCGAGCAATTACCGCATAAATTTGGAATGATAACACTTGACCTAGATACGCAAGTTTTGAATGTAGGTAGCACAGATTATCTTATTGATGAGGATTCGATTATCGAGAGCGGTAGAACTTACTTGCCGATGAATGAAGCGGCTCTCGCTCTAAACTCGAAGGTTGAATGGGATTCCGACAATGAGATGCTTCAGATGACAACAGAGGACGGTATCTTAACTGTCCGCAATGAGGACCAGGTTACTTATGGAGGAAACACGCTTGCATTGGAAAATGGACTGATCGTGGAAGGCCAGGAGGTTAAATTACCTTTAAGAGCAATCGCTGAGCTTGTTGGCTGGACCGTTATATATGACAAAGAAAACCATCAGGTGTTTCTCGCTCAATAGATGAACACCCCTGTTAGAAAATATGAATAGCTATATAACGGCAACTCTTGCGTTAATTTGAACAGACCGGCCAACCTGGCCGGTCTGTTCTGGTCTGTCTCGTCTGTCTCGTCTGTCTGGTGTTCGGTTCATACGGAGGTAAGTACCGCAGGCTTCTCCTTAGCCATCAGAAGCTGATCCATGAAGCTTCGTTCGATCATTACTCGAAACAGTAACCTCCTCGCCACCAACCTGCACAATCCCTATGGGTGGATTTTGGGTTTTAGCATGAGCGTACCACACACCTATTTCTACCAGCTTCCTTCGCTTGATAAAGCAATTGATCCGCTCGTTCAATCCAATCCTCCATAGATAAACCTTTCTCCCACGCAGTAATACCTGCAGAAAAAGTAATATGGATTTCTTCCCCACCCACCACTGCTAAGCTTTCTTCACGAATATTATTTAACACCTGATCCATGATTTTCAGAGCAGTACGCTCTGGGGTTTTGACAAATGCAATAATATATTCTTCTCCACCATAACGGGCGACAAGATCAAATTCACGTAACTTTTCTTTTAATAATCGCGAAACCCCTCGTAGTACTAGGTCACCGACAGGGTGGCCATAGGTGTCATTCACTAATTTAAATCGGTCTATATCTAACAAAGCTAAGGTAATAGGCTCATCGGTTCGCTGTACTCTCTTCAGCTCGATCATGAGATGATTCTCGAAATATCGGCGATTATATACACCCGTTAATCCATCTCTAAACGCCATCTCTTCAAAATCTCTAGATCTGGTCAACAACCGGTCTACCCGAGCGATAATCTCCTTCGTATTGAAGGGCTTAGTAATATAATCGTCGGCTCCTAATCTCAGGCACCTTACCTTATCGTCAATATCATCTTTTCCGGATAGAACTATTAAAGGAATCCACTTAAACTTCTGATCGTTTTTCAAAAATTCGAATAATTGATAGCCTGATTCAGGTAGCATCATAAGGTCTAGAATAATTAGATCATAATCTTTGTCGTAAAGCATTTTCTTAGCCCTACTTACACTATCTGCCTCATCTACAAGATAATTTGCCGAACTAAATTTTAGCTTAACTAAGGCTCTTAAATCTGCATCATCATCAACGATAAGTAAGCTACCCAAATTCTGAATTTGAGCCAATGGAATCACCTCGAGTTGTGTCATAATTCTATATATTGAATTTCAATTGCATGCATGTATGCGTGCAGTTTAGCTACATGCTCTCTTATCTTTTCATTCGATTTACCAATAGCACTGATTTCAATTTCTTTCCCTATTTCAGNNTATCTTTTTGTCTATTGCTTAGATAGCCTGGTATCAAGTCCTCAAGATCCCTATCAATCTCAACGATGATTTTATTAATCAGCGGTTCGTTTAATAGATTCATATCTATTTCACCTCAGCATAGGTTTGGATAAAATCAATCAACGTGCGTTTATGAATAGGCTTGGTCAAATAGTCGGTACAGCCTGCATCTAAGCATTTCTGCATATCTTCCTTTAACACATGCGCTGTCAATGCGATAATGGGTAGCGGTGTAAGAGCCTCTTGCTCCGTTTCCCAAGAGCGAATCGTATGTGCTGCGGTATAACCGTCCATAACCGGCATCTGCATGTCCATGAAGACGAGATCATAGCTAGTCTGTTTCACTAGATCACAGGCAATCTGACCATTAACAGCTAGATCAATTTCATGATCTGTTCTCTTCAAGTATGATTTGAATAGCAGCTGATTATCTTCATTGTCCTCAACAAGTAGAATATGCAGAGGACGGGCTTTCGTCTGAACTACGGTCTCTAATTCAGTTGACTTAGAAGGTAAAGATATAGACTCTCCTATTACATTAGAGATGGCATTTAACAAGGTTTCCTTCTTAATAGGTTTGACCATATAAGAAGCTACACCAAGCTCCTTACAACGTTTAATACTCGTAAGCTGATCATCTGATGTGAGCATCATAATCGTTAATTCCTCATGGTTAAGGTTGGCTTTCATCTTCTCTAGCATTTCGAAGCCATCCATCTCAGGCATCATACAATCTAGCAATAAGAGCGAATAAGGATTATCCTCTTGATTCGCTTTTTCTAGCTCAAGGATACCTTCACGGGCATTATCAATCTCCGTAATTACAACACCATATTTCGTAAGCATTTCTTTAAGAATAAATCGGTTTGTATCATTATCATCAACGACAAGCGTCTTCAAGCCCTGAATCGGCATTCCCTTAAGTTGACTTGCTGACTGGGATCCATTACTGATTGGCAGTATAGCGCTGAAGAAGAAGGTACTTCCTTTCCCCTCCACGCTCTCTACCCAGAACTCCCCATTCATCTTCTCAATAATTTTCTTGGAGATGGCGAGTCCTAAGCCTGTCCCCCCATACTTCCGTGTGACCGAGGAATCCACCTGCTGGAATAGGTTGAAGATGGATTCAATCATATTCTCAGGAATTCCGATACCCGTATCGGATACTGCGAATATGATCTTATCCGGCTCCGTAGGATGCTTCTTAGCTCTGACTACGATCTCGCCCCGCTCCGTGAATTTAATCGCATTCCCGATTAAAT